>CAZXTB010000001.1:0-2159 GCA_964643535.1 uncultured Erysipelotrichaceae bacterium
AAAGCTTCTTAAAGAGTTTAAACCTAAGAAAGCATAGAAAGTTTACTTCAAGATCAATACAGCTATCGCACATAAAGACACTGGTTAATAAAAAGACCGGTGTTTTTTTTATTGAGAATAAGCATAGATTCTTATTGACTTGAAAGAGTCCAGTGATTATAATAAGCATTAGATTAGAACATAAGCATAAATAAAGGAGAACTATGACTCAGAGAGAACAAGAAATCTTAAACATCTTAAAGAAGAATCCTTCGATATCTCAACAAGAACTGGCGGATTCCTTAGGAATCACTCGATCTTCTGTTGCGGTTCATATCACCAATCTTTTAAAGAAGGGTCAAATCTTAGGCAAAGGTTACATCGTAAAAGATAACCCTTATGTCTGTGTGATCGGTGGTTCCAACATCGATATCCAAGGCTTTCCTCAAAATAAACTCATCATGAAAGATTCTAATATTGGTAAGGTTAAGATTTCCTTAGGTGGTGTTGGGAGAAACATCGCTGAAAACTTAGCTCGTTTAGGCATAGAAACACGGCTTATCAGTGCTGTAGGCGATGATCCTTATGGCCATAAGATCCTCGATGAGGCAAGATCCATTGGATTAGATATGTCTGAAAGCTTGGTCCTAAAAGGTGAAGCGACGTCGACTTATCTGAGTATCTTAGATGAGACCCATGATATGGCACTCGCTATTGCGCATATGGATTCAATTGAACGAATGACTTCCTCTTATATCCGCTCTAAAAGACAACTCATCGAGAACGCAGAATTGGTTATCCTCGATACAAATCTTCCTTATGAAGTCATAGAGACTTTGGTTACGACCTTTAGAAAGACAGATTTCTTTCTAGATACTGTCTCCACCGCAAAGGCTTTAAAAGTTAAACCATTGATCGGAAAGTTTCATTCGATCAAACCCAATAAGATAGAAGCTGAGATCTTATCCGGAGTAAAGATCAACACCGATGAAGACCTCATCAAAGCCTCATCTATCCTTCATACTCAAGGCGTTAAACGAATCTTCATCAGTTTAGGATCTGAAGGTGTGTTTGTGAGTGATCAAAGGATGAGTGCTCATTACGCTGCACCACCTGTTCAAATCATCAACGCAACAGGCGCAGGTGATGCGTTTATGGCGGGTTTAGCTTATGCCTATGTCCAAGACAAGACCACCAAAGAAGCTGCTACTATGGCCATGGCTTGTGCAGCGATTGCCTTGTCTCATGAAGACACGATTAATCCTAGCTTATCTCAAGAATCATTAAATGAAAAACTCAAGGAGAAAACACATGTTTGAAAAGTACCTCGATATTAACCCAGAAGTAGTGGCTGCCTTAAAAAGCGGCAAAGCCGTAGTCGCCTTAGAATCCACCATCATCTCTCATGGGATGCCTTATCCTAAGAATGTAGAAACAGCCCTCAACGTAGAAAAAATCGTAAGAGAAAACGGAGCCATTCCTGCGACGATCGCGATCTTAAAAGGAAGACTTAAAGTAGGCCTAAGTTCAGAAGAAATCGAATACTTAGGCAAAGCTAAAGATGTGATCAAGTGTTCGCGAAGAGACATTCCCTTTATCATCGCTAAGGGACTAGATGGGGCCACCACCGTCGCTTCAACCATGATTCTAGCTTCTATGGCAGGCATCAAGATCTTTGCGACAGGAGGCGTTGGTGGGGTTCATAGAGGCGCTCAAGAAACGTTTGATATCTCCGCAGATCTCTTAGAACTCGCTCAAACGGATGTTGCGGTCATCTGTGCTGGAGCGAAGTCGATCTTAGATATTGGCTTAACTTTAGAATATCTTGAAACCAATGGGGTTCCTGTCGTAGGGTATCAAACCGATGAACTCCCTGCTTTCTATACTCGTAAAAGTGGTTTTGGGGTAGACTATCGTATAGATTCACCTGAAGAAATGGCCAAGGCTTTAAAAGCTAAATGGGATCTTCATCTAAAAGGTGGTTTGATCATCGCTAATCCTATTCCAGAAGCCTATGCGATGGATCTCGATACGATTACAAACGCCATCGAAGAAGCTCTAAGACAAGCTCAAAAAGAAGGAATCAAAGGAAAAGAATCAACACCTTATCTCTTAGCGAAAGTCAAAGAATTAACGGGTGGAGACTCTTTAGATTCCAATATTCAACTTGTCTACAATAA
>CAZXTB010000001.1:2259-31197 GCA_964643535.1 uncultured Erysipelotrichaceae bacterium
CTTAGAAAGGCCAAACACCTTGCGCCTTATGTATTGGCCATCATCCCTATTTCTTACCTATCAGGAAGTATTGGTTTGAAACTTGAAGGGGTTCAGGCAGAATCCTCCTTCTATGGGAAGTATATGATGTTGGTTTATTTGGGATTATGTATTATCTTCGCTTCCTACTATTTTATATCCGTTTATATAGAAAAAAGTTCTAAAAAGTAACGCTTAAGCCATCATGAGAATGATGGCTTTTTGTATCTTTCTTTCTGTGAAAAAAGTTATGTTTAGATTATTCTCTTTTATGCTTCTTTTCATATACAATGAAAGAGAAACCATGATTAAACGAGAAAATATTCTTAAAAACTTAAGGAATCAGATTAAAGTTCATCATCATATTTTGGGGGTGGCTTTAGGATCTGGATTAACCGCTAAATACGCTGAAGAAGGCGGAGCGGATTTTTTACTTGCGTTGAACTCAGGAAAATACAGACAACTTGGGAGAGGTTCAATTGCTGGTTACCTAGCTTTTGAAGATTGTAATGGACTCGTATTAAATTTCGGAACTCGAGAGATCATGCCCCTTATTAAAAATATCCCGTTGATTTTTGGTTTGAATGCGACAGATCCTATGATCAATCTAGAGACTTATATCGAGTATATTCAGTCTAAAGGCTTTGATGGGATCAATAATTATCCATCAGTTGGTCTTATCGATGGTCAATTCGGAGAAGCATTAGAAGAGGAAGGTATTCGTTTTGAGACTGAAGTTGAAGCGATAAGGATCGCTCATGAACGTGATATGTTTACAGTAGCTTTCGTCTTTAATGAGAAACAAGCGGTTCAAATGGCTAAAGCTGGTGCAGATGTGGTTTGTGCTCATCTTGGATTTACGATAGGTGGTAGTTTAGGTGTTAAGAAGATTTTATCTTTAGAAAGTGCAAAGAAAGATATACAAAAGATGTTTGAAGCCTGTGACTCAGTATCGACAAACATTATAAAAGTTATTTATGGGGGTCCTGTTAAAACACCACTCGATGTCCAATACATGTATAACAACACCTCAGCTCATGGCTATATTGGTGGTTCAGCCATCGAAAGAATTCCGCTTGAATCTTCCATCAAAGACATCACAAGAGCTTTCAAAACCTCAGGTACAGTTCAAGAAGATGATTCAATGATCAAGATGTTGGATGGGATAAACAAGCACTACAATTATGCGGAGTTTGTGATGAAGTACATTGCGGAGCACTATCATGATGATATTTCACTTGAAGATCTGGCTCGTGTTGCTCATATCTCTGTCAATTACTTAAGCACCCTTTTTAAAAAAGAAGTAGGGAATAGTTTTAAGACTTATCTGGTTCGATTTAGAATTGAGAAAGCGGTAGACATTTTGAATGAAAAAGATATTCCTCTATATGAAGTCGCGGAGATGGTGGGATACAACGACTACACACAATTCAGTAAAATGTTTAAGAAGGTAACGGGTCTAACTCCTAGAGATTTTATCAATAAAGATAAATAGACTATATTTTTTCTCGTTTAGTAGGTAAACCCAAGCATTTCGTTGATAAACACATATACAATACCAAATGAAACCAGTACATTGATAATGAAGATACAGTACTGTTTTTTTAGGACTTGGTTCACTGATCTGATCAATCAAGAACCCAAACGAAAGGAGTCTTTGAATGAAGACTGTAGCCTTAGTAGGTACCTTTGATTCTAAAGGGGTAGAGTATGCTTACGTTAAGAAAATCATAGAGAATCTTGGATTAAAGACGTTTACCGTTCACATGGGGGTTTTCGAACCATTGTTTACGCCTGATGTTTCTAATGCGGAAGTTGCTAAAGCAGCTGGCGTAGACATCAACGAAATCGTTGCGAAGAAAGATCGTGGTTGGGCAACTGAAGTCTTGTCTAAAGGTATGGAAATTATAATTCCTCAGTTATATAAAGAAGGAAAATTCGATGGGATTCTAGCGTTTGGTGGATCAGGTGGAACTTCCATCGCGACCCCTGGTATGAGAGCCTTACCTATTGGTGTTCCTAAAGTAATGGTTTCAACGGTAGCCTCTGGGAATACTGAACAATATGTAGGAACCAGTGATATCGTTATGATGCCTTCAGTCGTCGATGTATCTGGGATCAATTCTCTTTCGACGAAAATCTTTACGAATGCAGCCTTTGCGATCGCAGGGATGGTCAGTTTTGAAAATAAAACTGTCGTTGAGAAAAAACCTTTAATCGCGGCGACGATGTTTGGGGTTACTACTCCTTGTGTCAATTTCGCTCGTGAATATATGGAAGCTCGTGGATATGAAGTCTTGGTTTTCCATGCGACTGGTACTGGCGGAAAATCAATGGAAGCTTTGATCAGTTCTGGATTCTTTGAAGGTGTCTTAGATCTAACCACAACCGAATGGGCAGATGAAATCATCGGCGGTGTATTAGCTGCGGGACCTCATCGTTCAGAAGCAGCAGCGCTTCTTAATATTCCTCAAGTCGTTTCAGTAGGAGCTTTGGATATGTGTAATTTTGGGGCTTATGATACTGTGCCTGCTAAATTCGCAGGACGTATACTGTATAAACATAATCCAACCGTTACACTCATGAGAACAATCGAATCAGAAAATGTTTTGTTCGGTAAGAAACTTGCTGAAAAACTAAATATGGCTAAGGCATATACCACCTTGATGCTTCCTTTAAAAGGCGTCTCGATGATCGATGCGGAAGGTCAACCTTTCTATAGTAAAGAAGCTGATGAAGCTTTATTCAATGAATTACGCAAAGGTGTTAATAGAAACGTTGTTAAACTAGAAGAATATGATTTACATATCAACGATAAGGAATTTGCTGAAAAAGCGGCTCAAAATCTTATCGATTTAATGAAAGCAAAAGCAGCAGAAACAAAATAAAGGGGAATCATATGAACACGATGTCTAGAACAGAAATTATGGCGATGTATCGCAAGCAAATCGCTGAAGGCGAGATTCTGCTTGGGGTTGGAGCTGGTACAGGTATAACCGCAAAATTTAGTGAAAAGGGTGGCGCCGATATGTTGATCATTTATAATTCTGGTCGATATAGAATGGCAGGAAGAGGCTCTTTGGCAGGACTCATGGCGTATGGAGATGCGAATAAAATCGTAGTCGAAATGGCGGCAGAAGTTTTACCTGTTGTTGTTGATACCCCAGTTCTTGCGGGTGTTAATGGGACAGATCCGTTTAGAGTCATGGAAGTCTTCTTGAAAGAACTCAAAGAAATGGGTTTTAGTGGAGTTCAAAATTTCCCAACTGTTGGCTTGATTGATGGTGTCTTCCGTCAGAACTTGGAAGAAACAGGAATGGGATATGGTTTGGAAGTCAATATGATCCGTAAAGCTCATGAACTTGACTTACTGACCACACCTTATGTATTTGATGAAAAACAAGCTGTACAAATGGCTGAGGCCGGTGCTGATATCTTGGTCGCCCACATGGGCTTGACTACCAAGGGAACCATTGGTGCTCATACCGCTTTGACGCTTGATGACTGTGTTGCTCGTATTGAGAAGATCATAAAGGCAGGACGTGAGGTCAATCCAAACATCCTAGTCATCGCTCATGGGGGTCCTATTGCGGAACCAGATGATGCAGCTTATGTCATCTCAAAAACCAAAGGAATCAATGGTTTCTTCGGTGCATCAAGTATTGAACGCTTTGCGGCTGAAGTTGGGATAAAATCCCAAACTGAAGCATTTAAAAAAATCACTTTTTAAAGGAAAAACAAAATGAAAAATATTAAACTAGCCATCGTCGTTGGACTTTTAGCCGGCGGTTGGGCATACTTTGCTTTAACAGTGGGAAAAATTGGGGATATTACCTTATATGCTTGGCCAGTCTTCTTATCATGGGCTTTATTCTTCGCAGCAGGGGCAAACCTAGAAGCTGTAAAAAAAGTATCTATTTCTCAAGTATGGGGTATTGCTTGGGGTTGGTTATCTGTTACGATCGGAATTGAAGTTCTTGGCGGAAGTTTAGGCGTTCCACTAGGTGTTGGCTTAGCCGTTATGGTTTTGGCAGCTCTGATCGTTATCTTGATGACTGACGTCAAATTCTTATCCTTTGGACCTGGCGCATTTGCGGCTTGGGCTGTCTTCTTTGGAACAGGTTTTGATACAGTGAGTGCTTTGTTGATGCTGTTGGTAGGTGTCTTGTTCGGTTATTTATAAGTCACGATTACAGGGATGATCAGTAAAAAGTCATAATTTTAAGTACTAAAGATTGATTTCGGTTTTCAAGAAACGGAGATTCAAATGAGTCACGATGTAGTAAAAACGGATAAGATGTCTTGGGTATTAGATCCTAATGAAGAGATGTTAGGTCCACTAAAAGATGGTGGAACGATTATTGCTTTGACTTCCCCTGGTTGTTGGGGTCCTATGATTACTCCAGATTTCGCCAGTGGTCATGAAACCACAAAGCCTATCTATATTGAAGGGGCTGAAGTAGGCGATGCGGTCGCTTTATATATTCAGGATATTAAAATTCTAGCCAAGGCTACTGTTTCTGGTATTGATGAAGCCATACCTGGGTTCTTTAATGGGGATCCATTTGTAGCGCCTCGTTGTCCTGTTTGTGATGTTGTTAATCCAAAAACCTATATTGAAGGTACTGGAGAAAAGAGTATTCGTTGTGCTAAATGTCACAATCCTGTAACACCTTTTAGAATCAAATCAGGATATACAATGGTGTTTGATGATAAACAAGAAGTGGGGATTACAGTAGGCAAAGAAGCATGTGAAGACATTGCTAAAAATGCTTATGAATATGCTCATCTTCCAGTAGAATCAAAACAATACCCAGCTAATTTGTATGCTAAATGCGATCTAGAAGGCGTTATCACTCGTATGCGTCCCATGATTGGTAATATGGGTTCATGTCCTTCAACCAAAATTCCTTCATCGCATAACGCAGGCGATTTTGGGGCTTTCCTAGTTGGGGCTCCTCATGAATATGGAATTGATGAAAAACTCTTGCTTCAACATAAAACAGATGGTCATATGGATGCTGATGAAGTTAGAAAAGGCGCCATCTTAATCGTTCCTGTAAAAGTTAAGGGTGCTGGTATCTATATTGCTGACGTTCATGCTATGCAAGGTGATGGTGAAATCGCTGGGCATACAACAGACGTAAGTGCTGAAGTTACTTTAAAAGTAGAAATTATTAAAGGCTTAAAGATGGATGGACCTATCTTGCTTCCTAACGCAGAAGATCTACCTTTCTTAGCTAGACCTTATGATCAAAAAACACTTGATACTGCAAGAGCTTTAGCCAAAGAATTCAATACAAAACTCATGAATGATGTCTATCCTATGCAAGTAATTGGAACAGGCGCCAATATGGACGCAGCTGTAAACAGTGGATTGCAGAGAATGGCTGATCTATTGGGTGAAAGTGTTGATGTCGTTCGTAACCGTGTCACAATCAGTGGTTCAGTTAGTATTTCTAGAATGCCTGGTGTTGCACAAATTACAGCGTTAGTACCAGCTTCCAGATTGAAAGAACTAAAGATTGAACATTTATACAAAGGTATGTATCGTTAATTAGATTGGTTTAAAATGAACCAAAAGTAGACATTCATAATGGATGTCTACTTTTAGTTTTATATGTATGAAGTTTGCTTGAGGTTGATGAAAGAAGGGTTTTATTACCAAACTAATCTTGATAATTATATCTCTATCGCTTATCATTAAAGAAGTTATAAAAAGTTCTCAACCAAAATCTAGTTGATGTTGAGATAATAAATATAAACCAATTGGTTTTAAATGAACGTAAGAGGAGTTTCCTGTGAAAAGTATAAAAAACAGTAGAGCTTTCACTTTAATAGAGTTAATCATAATCATGGCAATCATGGCCGTTTTAGCGACAATATTCATTCCTGCAGTGACAGGGTATATCGATAAAGCTAATCTCTCTACAGACATTGCCAATTTAAGATCACTCAATAGTGTAAGCCAACTCTATCGATTTGAATCCAATCCAATCACAGAGGATCTTTTTTCAGGACTAACATCAGATACAGCGCGTATGAATGCGTTGATCACCAACGACTATTTATCAGAAGCAGTTGTTCCTAAACAAAAAGATGTTTACTTTACATGGAAAACAGATACTCAACAATGGATGATGGAAAACTCAAAAACTCCAAGTAGTTTACCTGGTGTTACGATGGGAACCGGTGGTCATAAAGGATATATTAAAGGATCATATACAGGATCTGAAATGGATCTTGTGATGCCGCTTACTTTAGATGGGGTCAACATTACCAATGTCTATCAAGATGTCTTTAGAGGTAAAGGATTAACCTCTTTGTATTTTGATCCTGCGAGTTTAATCATTGAGATCCATGCCCGTGCTTTCTTAAGCAACAATCTAACTGAGATCAGTCTTCCTAATTCTGTTAAGAAAATAGACTATGCTGCCTTTAGTGATAATCCGATCACGAAGATCACCATTGGTTCTAATGTTACTTTTGAAGGCAATGTGATAAGAAACAGTAACCTTTTCAGAGATACCTATTATGCTCAGGGTCCAGGCACTTATTTATTCATCAATGGAGCTTGGGTTAAACAATAAGAAATGAGCACACATTGGAATTTTGAAACTGGGATAATCAATACCGATAGAACACTTTATACGAAATAATCTTCTTCAGAGGGTTTAATTCTAGTGCCCCTAGTATATTGTTTATGGTTTATCTCAAGATGAAAAAACTAAAGAATTAATCATCTCAAGAGTGGGGTCCTAATGGAGTCATCTTGATTAATTGAATCAAATCAGTTAAGATTTTAATGGACGTTAAGCAGAGTCCCTGACTTTGCTTTTTTTATCTCAAAGAGGAAACCATGGAAAAATTGATTGCGCCTATCGCAAAAACACTTAATATTAGCTTCTCTCAAGTTAAGAATACTTTAGATCTATTAGCTGAAGGCAATACGATTCCTTTTATTGCGCGATATAGAAAAGAAGTGACTAAAGATCTCGATGAAGAACAGATCCGTTATATCGATGAACAATTCCAATATCAAAAAAATCTCGCTAAACGTAAAGAAGATGTGAAACGTTTGATTGAAACTCAAGGGAAATTAACGCCTGAGTTGATCGCTCAAATCGATGCGTGTGAGACCTTATCTTTAGTCGAAGACATCTATCGTCCTTATCAACAGAAACGTAAGACCAGAGCGACGGATGCGATCGCTAAGGGGCTTAAACCTTTAGCGGATTGGATCTTGAGTTGTCCAATAAAAGGAAACATTGAAGAAGAAGCGACGAAGTATCTTAGTGATAAGGTAGCTTCAATAGAAGAAGCCATACAAGGCGCAAAAGACATCATCGCAGAAAGTGTCTCTGATGAAGCAACGCTTAGAAAAATGATTCGTGAACACATGATGTCTGAAGCGAAGATCATTGTAAAGATGATGAAGAATGCGGTCGATGAGTTAAAGACTTATCATGTTTATTATGCCTATACTGAACGGTGTTCTACTTTAGCTCCTCATAGAATCATGGCCATCAATCGTGGTGAACGTGAGAAGATCTTATATGTGAATATGGAGTATAATCGTGAACGCTTTGCGAAGGTACAATTCACCAAGATGACCAAGAATCAAAACTCGATCGTCAATGAGCTGATCGATGAAGCCATTCGTGATGGGTTAAAGCGTTTGGTTTATCCTTCTCTTGAAAGAGAAATAAGATCCAGTTTAACCGAGAAAGCTCAAGAAAAATCGATTGATGTTTTCTCTTCTAATCTAGAGCGCTTATTGTCTCAAGTTCCTATGAAGGGATCCATCATCTTAGGATTAGATCCTGCTTATCGTACAGGATGTAAATTAGCGGTTATCGATGGGACAGGTAAACTGATCCACATCGATGTGATCTATCCTCATCAACCTGTCAATAAAAAAGAAGAAGCCCTTAAGAAGACCATCGAATTGATACAGAAATATAAGGTTAATCTTATTGCGATTGGGAATGGGACAGCGAGCAGAGAATCAGAAGCATTTATCGCTGAGATCTTAAGAAACAATCCAAACATCAATACGAGATATGTGATCGTATCTGAAGCAGGAGCTTCTGTTTATAGTGCGGGTGATTTAGCTCGTGAAGAATTTCCTGATCTCCACGTTGAGCAAAGATCTGCGGTATCCATTGCGCGTCGCTTATTAGACCCTCTCTCAGAACTCATCAAGATCGATCCTAAGAGTATCGGCGTAGGACAATATCAACACGATCTAGCTCCAGCTCGTCTTCAAGAAAGACTGGATTTTGCGGTCATTAAAACTGTTAATCGAGTAGGTGCTGATGTGAATACTGCCAGTGAAGAACTCTTAAGACACATAGCGGGTTTAAATAAATCTGTCGCCAAATCATTGGTGGCCTATCGTAATGAGAATGGGCTCTTTAACAGTCGATCTCAACTCAATAAAGTTAAAGGCATGGGCGCTAAAGCTTATCAACAAGCAGCCGGTTTCTTACGTATTCCTTTGGCGAAAGATGAGCTTGATCGTACAGCCATCCATCCTGAATCTTATGATTTAGCCCATAAGATCATGAAAGAATTAGACATCCGTTCACTTCTTGATGAACATCGCTCATTGGCCTTAGCCAATGCGAATGCGCAAGATTTAGCGACGAAGTTGAACTCAGATATCTATACCGTAAAAGACATCTTAGGCATCTTGGCTGTGCCTTTTAGAGACTATCGTGAACGCTTTGATGCGCCTTTACTACACAGTGATATCGTAAAGATCGAAGATCTAAAAGTAGGCCTATCTTTAGAAGGAACCGTTAGAAACGTTACTGATTTTGGAGCCTTTGTGGACATTGGATTAAAGAATGATGGTTTGGTTCACATCTCAAAACTCAGTAAGGATAGACTCTCTTCTCCTTATGAGAAAGTAGCGGTAGGAGACATCGTTACAGTCACTGTTTTAGAAGTCGATCTTGAACGTCATAAAGTATCTTTAAGTATGATTGAACAATAGCCTTTCCTTTTAGTCATCCATTTTGGATGACTTTTGTTTAGAAAGGTCTATGAATAAGAAAGGTTAATAGACACATGACATCAAACATCAATAGGATTCCACTAAGAACACAAGTCATCGTCATTGGTTCTGGCTTTGCGGGTTTAACTGCGGCGATAGAATGCAAAATGAATGGGGGAGATGTCATTGTCCTTGAGAAAATGAAAGCAAGCGGAGGCAACTCCATCATCAGTGATGGGGGGATTGCGGCTCCTAATACCCCTGAACAAGCCCTACTGGGTATTCAAGACTCTGTAGATTTGATGATTGAAGACATGATGAGATCAGGCGAAGGTCTTAATGATCCTGAGATGGTTAAGGTCATCTGTGATCATGCCTTAGAAGCTTACCAATGGTCAAATGATGTCTTGAAAGTAAAATATATGCCTCGAGTCGATATCTTTGGAGGTCATAGTGTACCTCGCTGTTATAGCCCAGATCCTCTATCAGGCTCAACCATCATTCTAAGAATGAGGGAGAAGTGTGAAGAACTTGGGATAAGGATTTTTCTAGGCGTTTATGTGGAGTCTTTTATTTTAGATGAAGATCATAAAGTCATAGGTTTAAAATGTGACACTCAATACAGTTTAGATCCAACGCATAAGAAAGAAGCTCATGAGATCTTTGCCTCAAAAGGAATCATAGTGGCCTCTGGTGGTTTTGCGGCAGATGTTTCTTTTAGAAAAAAACATAATTCTACCATCGATGATTCTGTTCAAACCACCAATAAGATTTTTACTTCTGCGGAAGTCTTAGAAGCGTGTATGAGTATAAATTCAAAAACGGCGTATTTAGATTTGATCCAATGGATGCCTTGGACCACCAATGATGAACAAGGTTATGGAAGAGGAGGTCTCTTTGGGGATTATATCGTTTCATCCTATGGGATCTTAATCGATACAAAAACAGGACAAAGATTCGTCAATGAATTGGGCAATCGTAAAACAGTGACAGATAAGATACTAGAAGTAAAAGACATCATTGGGATCGCCGATGCCTTAAGTGTTAAGAAAGCCAATTGGGATCTAAAAAGCGCCCTTCAAAAAGGCATCATTAAAGCTCATGACTCTTGGGATGACTGTGCGTCTACTTATGGGATACCCCTTGAGAAACTCAAGGATAGTATTTCACTCTATAATCAAGGTGTTGAGAAGAAAGAGGATCTGTTTAATAAGCCAATAGAGTCATGGATGAATCCACTCTTAGAAGCACCCTTTTACTCAATGAAGATTTCTCCTAAAACACACTACTCTTTAGGTGGTTTGGTCACAGACAATAAAACCCATGTGTTAAATCATGAAGGAAAAATCATCAAAGGTCTTTATGCGTGTGGAGAAGTCACTGGGCTAACCCATGGGGCCAATCGACTAGGAAGCTGCTCAATCACGGAATGTTTGGTGATGGGTAGGATCGCTGGGAGAAGTATTTTAGAATCCAAATAGATTACGTTTATAATAGACTTTAACGTAAAATAACTTACGAGTATAGGGATCATTTCTACTCATAACGACCTAAATAATTAAGCATATTTTTAAGTTCTTTACACAGTATCTATATCTTTGAATTATCATCTAGTAATAAGGTTAAACTTATATTTTTTACTATACTAACTCTACAAAAAGGTCTATGATAAAAATGTAAATAATGCTTGATAAAAGCAGGTTGGGGAACCTATGATCAGAAAAATAATAATTCTAATGATGTCGCTTTTATTGGGTCTTTCTTTAAGTTCGTGTTTTAGTCAAGGTAATAAAAGCGTTGTGGGTAATACCAGTGGAAACATCAATAATGGGTCTCGCTTTTTAACTTTAGGCGACAGTATTTATTTTACGCTTGCTGAAAGTGATCAAGATATTCAAAATCCTGAGACAGGATTCTATAAAACAAACCTAAATGGAACAAAAATTGAGAAGCTCTTTAGTAAAGATCTTGGAGCTTTATTTTTTAGTGGGAATACTATAGTCACCAGTACAGGTTATGATTATAATCCAAGTACGGGTCAACTCACTCGATCGGTATGGGCTAAAGAAGTTGAACTTGGATCTGCTTTCCTAGTTTATGGAGATCTTATACTCTACTCAAATAAATTAGATCAAGATCGTCTCTATTCGATTCAAAGAGATGGAACTAAAATCACCAAACTTACTGAGGTTTCTGTCAGTAAAGTCGACGTGATGAACGGATGGATCTATTATTCTACAAAAGATCCTGTTTCATTAAGAAGAGTTAAATTGAATGGGAAAGAAGATGCTTTAGTCTCTGAAGATGCAGGGAGTGATTTCATTCTTAAAGAAGATAAGATCTATTATATTTCTTTAGAGAAACAGACCTTAAAATCTATGAATTTAGATGGGACAGTCGCTAAGACAAAAAACGAAATCAAATCTAAGAATATTAATATGTTTGAAGATAGGGTCTATTATATAATGCTTGCGGATGAACGAGTCTATAGTTTTGTTGATGGTGATGGTCCTTTAGCCGTTTATCCTCGTTCAGTGAGTACTGCAGGATCACTCTTTATTGGAGGAGATTTTGTATTTTTTGAAGATGCTATTTATCCTAACCGAATCAACAAGATTCATGTGACGGGACTACAATCTGATTTTATTAAATCATCTTATGGATTGGGCAATGTTTTAGGGAACACCCCTGGCAACATCAACAACGGTGCTAGGATGGTTGAAGTCAACGGATGGATTTATACATCAGAGAGAACGGATCTTTCTAGTGAATATCCTATGAACGGTATCAATCCTTATGGTGGTCTATGGAGAATGAGAACAGATACTTCAGAAAGAGAAAGAATCATTGATACCGATGTAGGCTCTTTATACTCTACTGGAGGCATGATTTATACTCAAATTGGCTTAACCTATAATCCCACAACTCTGGAGCTTAAACCTTCTAAATGGGCAAACGCTATTCCATATTCAACGAGTGGATCCTTTACAGTCTTTGATGACATAGTTTTGTCTAGTAGAGATAGGAGATTATATAGTGCTACAATTGATGGTTCTGCCGCGAAGATAATCCTAGATAATGTAACTATTACGAAATGTATCGTGGTAGGAGAATGGATTTATTATGTTGAAGATAAAGATATGATGAGTGTGCTTCATCGGATGTCTTTAACGGGAACCAATAATACAGTCGTATTGAATATGCAATACGATGATTACCTCATTGAAGGCTCCTTGCTTTACTTCAGAAATATGTTGGATGAAAATAGGATTTACGTCAAAGACTTATCTACAGGCACTGAAACCAAACTAAACAATGTGGGTGGAATGGCGCTCAATTCAAGCGCCACCAAACTCTTCTATGTCAACGAGTCTGATTATTATGTTTATCAAATGGATAAAGACGGAAAGAACACAAAGAAAATATCTTCAACGACGACGATCAACATCTTGGTTGTAGGAGATTATCTCTATTATAGAGATAACTATCAATATACCAGTATGCGTAGAATAAACTTAACTACAGGGGTTGAAGAGAATCTAACGTATGAAACCCATGTAGCACCTGTATCTAGTCCTACTGAACTTCTAAAAGGAAATGCGGTGGGATCCTTGGTGGTTGAGAAAGACGGTTGGATCTATGGATCCAGCACGAACGGTTTATATCGTATGAAAGCCGATGGATCTTCAAGAACCAAGATTTCTGATCATAGAGCGATCTCTATGGCCATCTTGTCTGATTGGATCTATTTTATCAATCCTGATCATCTCAATTGGATCTTTAGAATGAAATTGGATGGGAGCGAATATAGTGTAGTCTCAACAAAAACAGCAGGTAGAATAATCATCAAAGATGAATGGATCTACTTCAATAATTATGGCTTATCAAGGGTTCGCACAGATGGGAGTGGCTTAAAGACTCTTGAGAATGGTTTGACTGGATATGTCGATTACCAACCAGGATTCTACATCGACAACAATAAAATAATATACGTTCAGATGATAGACGACTATACGCGTGTTATCTCACGATTAGATCTCGATGGGAAGAATAAAGATGTATTAATCCAAGGAAACAATTGGCTTCTCAATGTGAGAGATTCCTGGATCTATTATCATGTCCATGATTATTCTGGTATGACTCAATATCAAAACTATAAAATGGATTTCTATGGAAATCATAAGACTTTGATCACCAATGAAGATCAGATTGATCTCATCGGGACCTATGATGGTTGGGTTTATGCCTATGGATTTAATAGATCAAGTGTGTTCAAAATGAAAGCCGATGGGTCTTCTAAGAAAGTCTTGACGAATATAAACAATGAATGGATCGACAGTATCGTCATCACTTCAACTCACTTTGTGATTGGGACACGCGATAATATCTCTCTTCAATATAAAATGTATTCAGGAGATCTTGAAGGACTCTATGTATGGGAAATCATTAACTAAGTGTGAAGCCATCCTCGGATGGCTTTTTCTTTGAGCACTGAAGTTTAAGGATGAGTATGTTAAGATAAAGCCATGAAGATGAACGAAGAAGACTTTACCGCAATCTATCACGCGACCTATACCCCACTTAGAAAATTCATTCTATTTAAGACAAATAGTATTCAAGATGGAGAAGAATTGATCCAGAATGTTTATCTGGATTTTTATCGATACATCGTCAAAGAAGGAAAGCCTGTTGATAATGCCTTAGCGTATTTAATGGGGATGGCTAAACATGAATTGGGTCGATACTATAAAAACAAAGCGAATGAAGCCATCACGTTCGATGATGAAGATAATAATCTTTTAGATCAGATCCCAGATGATTTGGATTTAGAAAGCGAACTATTAGATGCCTTAACCATTGAAGAAATCTGGGCCAGTATTCAAAAACTTAGTCCTCTTGATCAAAAGATCTTGGTGGGAAGGTATCGATTTGATCTTTCTTATAAAGAGATCGCCGCTCAATGTGAGATGCCTGAGACAACGGTTAAGAGCCGAATCTATAAATCGATTGAGACCTTAAAAGTAAAATTTAAAAAATAGTTTCGTCTATTTTGTCCTAATCATTCTCTTCTAAGATGTAAGGAAGCAAACCTATGAACCAGAAATTCAAAAAAAGTATTCAACAGTATGCCTGTAATGAAGAGGAGACATTATCTCAAATCTTTAAACAAGCTCAAGTTCTAGGTTTACGATCCCCAAGGAGAACACCTTTTATGAACAGATTTTTAAAGTTAAGTTTAAGTGTTGCTTTAGTTAGTGTTTTAGCGCTGGTTACGTTAACTCAATTTGGGATATTTAATCCCTTTGGCGGATCAAATGCCGTTACAGCAGTGTATGCTTTGGATATTAATCCTAGCTTTGAGCTTTCCGTCAATCGTGCTGATGTCGTTGTGAAGATTGTCGCCGTCAATGATGACGCTAAGACGATCACCACTGAAGATCTATTGGGTTTAGATTCAGCGCTTGTTATTCAAACGCTTGTTCAAAGAGCGACAGAAGCTGGGTTTATTGATGATACAGATCTTATCGAAGACTTTGTCTTAGTCACAAGCATTCCGATGAAAGATGATAGTGAAACACAGAAACAAGTCGATAACCTAGGTCAGAAGATTCAAGCCCTAAGAGAAGCTGATCCTACTCTACAAGCCATTAGTGTCGCCACCATCAAAGCCACTAAGATTGAACTCTTAGAAGCTCAAGGAAAGAAAATACCTGTAGGATTGTATGTCGTCAATGGAATGATTACCTCCCCTGATGGAACAATCTTAAGCGTTAAAGAATTCTTCTCAGATCCTGAAAATCGTGCGCTTATTAAGAATTATGGTCATATTACGGAAGTGAATCTTGATAAGTATCGTTCCCGCTTGATATTGGCATTGAATAAACTTGATAGACAAGGTGTTAATACCATTAGCTTACGAGAACGCATTACAGCAACATCAACCGAAGATGAACTGAATGTAATCAACAATGAAATACAAATTTTAATTGAAGCGAATAAACCAGGTAATGGGAAACCCGCCAAATAAGGTTCTCATAAATCAAATGATAAAAGATCATTCTCACAAGATGATCTTTTTTAATCGATATTCTTATCCTGCAATTTCTAAGTCAACCATTGTTTGAGTATTAGGTTGAAGTGCGTTATGATTATACAGATAGCGTTAGTTGAGTTATTCATTAATGCGCAAGGAGCTTCTCATGGGACACAACACCATAGATTTACATATGCATTCAAACGTCAGTAATGACGCTCAATATAGTCCATCTGAACTCATGGAGATGTGTGCTGAAAGTGGATTGAAGATCGTTGCGATCGCTGATCATAACTCCATTAAAGGATTCTCATCTGCGAAACAAGCGCTTCATGATCAAGACCATGATCTCATTTTAATTCCTGGGATTGAATTGGACTGTCATTATAAAGGGACCAATCTTCATATCTTGGGTTATGGAGTCAATCCCAATGAACCTTGGTTTTCTACCTACAGTCAACGTATCGACGATGAAGATCTTCGTTTATCCTCAGTAAGAGCGAATAAGATAAGAGATCTAGGATTGTTTCTAGAAGATGCCCAATTGGCTAAACTCAGTATTCATGGGATATTAACCGGTGAAATGATTGGGGAAGTCGCGCTGGAAGATGCGCGTAATCTTAATCATCCTTTACTAAAACCTTATCGATTAGGCGGAGATCGAAGTGATAATCCTTTCGTAAATTTCTATTGGGATTTTATGGCTCAAGGGAAGCCTGCTTATGTGGAGGTTGAATTTATAAGTGCCAAAGAAGCCATCCAACACATCAAAGATGCGGGTGGATTATCAGTATTCGCTCACCCTGGAAATAATGTTGGGATGAATGAAGCCTTACTAGAAGAGATCTTAGCTTTAGGAATAGATGGGATCGAAGTATACAGCTCTTATCATAATGAAGAAAAGACTCAGTTTTATCGTGAAAAAGCCTTAGCTCATCATCTATTGATGACCTTAGGAAGTGATTTTCATGGGAAATCAAAACCGGCGATTAAACTGGGACAGTTTAAATGTCCAGATGAATTAAAGCTTACCGAGGCATTTCTTAGTCGACCTGAAATACTTCCCTATTTATAGAATCAATAGTGACCCCGTACTAAAGATTTCTATTTGGCCCAAAGATCATAAGGATATTTGTCTTGAGCTTTAAACTCTAAGAAACGTGCGACCACATAAGGTTTATCATCGTGATAAGTTACCCCAAACCATTCATTCTCAGAAGGCATGACTTTGATTGAGAAGGCTTTTGATTTGATTGTTTCTCCGATCATTGTAGGAATAACGTGTTCACATTTTAGTGGATTATTAGAAAGTTCTCGTTGAAGATACAAGGTCAATTGTTTTTCAGCAAGTTCAAATATTTTTGGGGTAAATCCCCAAAAATTCATTGACACCAAGGCATCCTGGTTTAAAGGGAGCCATCCAGTTTCATCAGATCCACTTAAGGTTACCCCATCTACGCTTTTAATTTTTGCGTATTCATTTACGTCGATGAGTGTTTCACCTTCAACATCACATACCCCTCTACTCACTGTTCCTGAATCAGAAAGGGTCTTGTTTAGACGATATCCAACCATACTAAAGACATCATCTTTGACCTCATGGGTTAAGAAGTCATACATCTTCTTAAAGGCATCTTTCCCATAATAATCATCCGCATTACAGATCATAAAGGCTTCTTTGACTTGATGACGACAGATCCATAAGGCGTGGGTCGTTCCCCAGGGTTTTTCACGACCTTCAGGGGCACTAAAACCTATAGGCAATTCTTTCATATCTTGAAAGATGAATTCCACATCGATAAACTGACGAACTTTATCCACCAATGCCTTTTTAAAAGCTTCCTCATGTTCCTTACGAATGATCAAATATACTTTTTTGAACCCAGCTTGGATCGCATCATAGATTGAAAAATCGATGATGGATTCCCCATTATTGCCTACTGTATCGATTTGTTTCAATCCACCATAACGACTTCCCATACCCGCAGCTAAGATGACTAAACTAGGATTTTTCATAGAATACCTCATTGTTTCTGTTGTGTGAAGACGTATTATGATAAACAATCATTCATCTAAAGAACTGTTCATCGAATAAAATATAGACTTCTAAAATGATTTCAAATGTAACTATAAAAAGATATGGACTTTAACTAGAAAACTTGTATTACTCCAACTTCTCTTAGACGAATCTGAATAAAACTACCCGCTCCAAAGACCTCGTTAAACTTTAGCTTTAACGAGGGGGTTAAAGTCTTAGGGACAAAGAGTAGAATGGTTCCAGCAAATCCTCCCCCATGAACTCTAAAGGCTCCTTGTCCATCCAAAGCCTTTTCAGCCATCATTAAGGCCAAAGCTAAACCTTGTTTAGTGGAGTGTTTATTCCAAACGTTCTGTAGATTGGTATATGAAGATCGTCCTGAGGCTAAAATCAAAGCTAAGAAGTCCTTACTATTCGAAGTGTTGAGAGCTTCCATTAAATCCAATACGCGTTGATTTTCTTGGAAGAAATGATGACCTCTCAATAAGATGCGTGTATCGAAAAGGGTATTTAATCTAGGCAATTGATCATAGAAATCATCTGGATGAACTCTTGATAAGGTGGTTTGATTAAACGTCTGAGATAAAAGCTTACAGTCTTCAAATATTTCCGCATAATCACTAGACAGATCAGCATGAGATCCACCACACTGAACCAAGCAAATGTCAAATGGATCAAATAGATTATGACTGTCTATTTTTTGTACGACAGGGTTATCTTTATCGTAAAAATCTATGGCACAAAAACCCCCATGGGCAATAACCATTTGATCCATTAATCCACAAGGTTTATTAAAATAATTGTTTTCAGCTTTCTGCGAAATAATCGCATACTCACTTGCGCTCATGGGTTTTAAACCATAGTAGGTATCTAGAATCTTAACCAGTAGGACTTCTATAGAAGCAGATGAAGATAAGCCTGATCCTGAAAAAACCGTACTTTCAATGTAGGCATCGAATCCACCCACAACACCAGTTGCCTCTTTGAAATAGTGAGCAATTCCTCTAATCAATCCCATGGTGGTGTAGTACTCTTTTGGATCAACGGATAGATCAGAGAGATCAACAGGTGCAATGTCATAATCCTTAGACATCACTCTAATGATGTTATCGTTGTTTCTTGAGACAAAAGCCACACTATCCAAATCAACAGCCATGGCCAAGACGCGACCCAGTTGATGATCCGTATGATTACCCCCTACTTCTATACGACCTGAAGCACTAAACACATCCACAAGATCGTGATTAAAAAGGGTCCTATAGTGTTCAGCCATCGATAAATATCGTGCTCTTTGAGATGAAACTTGTTGGGCTCCATACAGATTGGTTAGTTGAGATGTGGATGCCTTGCTTTGAATGAAGGAGAATAGTTCAGTTGATTTCATGGGTTGTCCTTACCTTAGTGAGATTGAGTTTAGTATAACATTGAGAGCGCTACCAATAATTTATGAAAAGTGAGACAAAAGATATAAAATCTTGTGATGCATCTTGCTCTTGCTATCAAATCAAGGGTATTCATATTATAATGAAAACGATATTACTAATCCCAGTGTTAGAAAAACGGTGAATCAAATGAATAGAGATTACACCATCCTTTTAGTGGATGATGAAGAAGAAGTTAGAAAGCGCATCATATCAAAAATCCATCCTGAATCTGGTTTTGAAGTCATAGGACAAGCGGCCAATGGCTATGATGCGATCGATTTGATCGAAAAACTTAAACCAGATGTCGTTATTACAGACATTCGGATGCCTTTTGTTAATGGTATAGAGTTGGCTAAGATCATCAGTAAAGAACACCCTAAAACCAAGGTGGCTTTTATTTCGGGCTATGATGAATTCGCCTATGCTAAAGAAGCCATTGAACTCAATGTTGTCAGCTATCTTTCCAAACCCATCACTGAAGAAGAAGTGAATCATTTTCTATCTAAACTTAAATCTAGAATGGATGAAGAGTACCAAGCTTTATTTAATCAAGAAAGATTGGATGAAGTGTATCAAGCCAATTTACCCGCATTGATAGAGAATCAATTTAACTCGTTACTGCATTACTCCAACATCACGGATCAAGATTTACAACGTTTTAAAGTCTTCGATATTGATCTTAGTGTAGGATGTTTCACCATTGGGATCATTGAGATCGATGCAGATGCAGACTTCTTAGAAATAGAATATCTACGAATCTTTTTATTGAATTTGCTTAAGAAGAAATTTGAAGACTATAAAGCTTTGTACTACATCAACAGTGGGTTTGGACTAGTATTCATTGTTCATCAACTTGCTATGAATGTGAAAGACGTAGAAACCAGGCTTTATGAAGTGGTTTTAACCAAGAAACAATATTCTAATATTCGAGTTCAAATTGGGGTATCTGAAACTTTCGATGATTTTAAACTGGTCTCAAGTAAAGTCCTGCAAGCTAAAAAGGCACTCTCTTATAGTAACTATCTCAACATTGGAACCATCATTTACTATAAAGACATCACCTCTAAAAAGAAGATTGATTTGAAACTATCTAAAAGCGAAATCGATGAGATCAGTTATGTCATCAAATTTGGAACTGTTAAAGAGGTTGATGATTTATTCGCAAACTTACTAAAAAACAAAGACATGCGTCAAGACTATTTGCTCAATAAACAATACTATCTGGTGAATCTTGCCCATATATTTATCGAATTCGCCAATGGGCTCAATGTGGAGTTGGATGATATTCTTGAAGGTAACTTCTTTGATAAACTATCAGGATTTTCTCAACTTCAAGACATGTTTAATTTCTTAAAGAAATTGGTCTTTGCTTGTCGAGAAATGAACATGCATCGATCAAAGACATCAGCCAGTTTACTTCTCGAAGAGGCACTTCTCTATTTAAATACCAACTATGCTAATCCAAATATTACGATGGAATTTGTTTGTGATGATCTGGGCATCAGTATTTCTTATCTAAGCAATCTTTTTAAAAAAATCGAAGACACCACCTTCAACAAGTATCTGGTTAAAACACGGATGGAAAAGGCGATGGAGCTTTTGAAGTTTAGCGATGATAAGATCTATGAAGTTGCCAATCAAGTAGGCTATAACGACATCTATTATTTCAGCTACAGTTTCAAAAAATACACAGGGCATTCACCCAAGGAGTATCGCCATGATCAAAAGGCTGAATGATTTATCGATTGGGAAATCTATATTCCTAACGATCCTTATTTTTACTGGGTTTTTAACCTTATCGACTGTCCTATCAAATCAATTGATTTTCGCTAGGACGGATCGACTTATCGAGAGTACTTCCAAAGAAATCAATAAACAAGTCATCATGAACTATGAGAATTATCTTAGCAACATGATCGGTATTTCCAATGCTTTACAGGAATACATCATCGATACCACGAAAGTTGATGATTTTGAAGAACTATCACTTTTGTTTGTACAGACCACCAATATCGAACGAAACATTCTAAACGTAGCTTTGATTTCTGAAGATGGGCAGCTGATGGCTTCAAGTGTTGATGTTAAAATCAATCCAAATATTTTAGACATAGAATGGTTTATCGAAGCCAAACAGGCTGAAGATATCCATCATTTTAGTGGTCTACATACCGAAAATTTCTTTATGTTGGGACGTAAAGAAGTTTTTACTGTTTCTAAAAGTGTCCAGTATTTCGTAAATGGGGTTTCTAATAAAGGGGTATTGATGATTGATATCGATACCAGCAATTTTAAGACCTTAGCTCAACAAACCAATCTTGGTGAAAAGGGGCACATCGTTATCACTTCGCAATCTGGGAAGATCATTTATTCCTCTGATCCTTTGTGTTATGGGAATGATTGTACTTCAGCTGAGATCTTAAAAGAGATTGGCTTAGGAGGTCGTTTGGTGAAATGGAACAATCTAAATATGTACGCCAACGTGAATACCATCAAAGATACCCGTTGGAAGATCGCCACCTTCATCAACGTCAATGAGATCGTCTCAACCAAAGCAGACATCTTAATACGATTGATTTTGATTTTCGTTTTAACGCTGATCACGACTTCTCTGATATCCACCTATTTCTCTAGACGAATAACCCTTCCGATGAACATCTTGAAGAATCACATTGCCTTAATAGAGAAAGGTGACTTTGAGTCTAGAGTTCATGTCTCAGGATTAAAAGAAGTCACTCTTTTAGCGGAAGCTTTCAATACGATGAGTAATCGAATCAAGGAACTGATGGATAAGGTTTTTACTGAACAAAATGAAAAGAGAAAGACCCAATTCATTGCCTTACAGAATCAAATCAATCCTCATTTTCTATACAATACCTTGGATTCTATTGTCTCGTTGAGCGAAAATAATCGTAATAAGGATGTAGAAAGCGCCATCATTGCCTTGTCTAAATTCTTTAGGATGAGTATTTCCAATGAGATGAATTTAGTAGAGCTCAAGGATGAAATTGAACATGTTAGAAACTACCTGCTTATTCAACAGATTCGTTATCAAAATACCTTCGTCTTTGATTTTGAAATCGATGATGATATTCTTCATCATAAAGTCATTAAGTTATCACTTCAACCTTTGGTAGAAAATGCCATCCTACATGGGATCCATCCTGATGATGCCTATTCAACCATCTTGGTTAAAGGCTATGCCAAAGATAATTTCCTTTATATTGAAGTATTCAATGAAGGCTATGGAATCTCTAAGGAACGTATCCAGGAGATCCATACCATGATTCAATCCAATCAGAATACATCCAGTATGGGGCTTAAGAATGTCTATCAACGACTGAAACTATACTATGGTGATGAAGCAGACCTTATCTTAGAAAGTGAATTGGATGAATATACAAAGGTTATTATGAAGATGCCTTTGGGAATGGAGGAATCACTATGAAGCGGTTCATCATCGTTGTCTTATTCTTGTTAAGTGCGTGTAATAGTCAAATAGAAACCGTACCTTTATTCATCTATGATGGTAATGATGCCTACATCAAAGAATTTGAGAGGAAGATCCAAAGCGTCGATCAGAATGATTTTCTCATCAAGACCTATATCAGTAAGAATTCTCAAATCATTCAAAACGAACAAATCGATCAGGTCCTCAAAGAAAAGCATCCCTTATTGATCATCAATCCAGTCGATCGATTAAGTGTCTACGCCATCATCGAAAAGGCCAAACAAACGAATACCACCATCATATTCTTTAATCGAGAACCCTTAGCTTCTGATTTAGCCAGTTACGACAAAGCTTACTATGTAGGGGCAGACGCTACCCAATCCGCTGAGCTTCAAGCCAGTCTCATCATGGACTTGTTTGGCAATGATCCAAAAAACTTAAATAAGTATGATAAGAACCAAGATGGGATCATTCAAGCTTTGATTCTAAAAGGTGAACAAGGTCATCAAGATGCGGAAGCCAGAACGAAGTTCGTCATCGAGCGATTAACCGTCGCTGGTTATCAAGTAGAAGTATTGGATATCGTTATCGCGAATTGGGATAGAGATATTGCCTATGGCTTGATGGATGGGTTATTGGAAGACTATAGAGAAACCATGGAACTGTTGATTTCCAACAATGATGCGATGGCGCTTGGTGCCATCCAACGTATGCAAGAAAAGTTGGTTTTTGAAGACACCAATCAAAATGGGGTCATCGATCGTGATACTGAACCTTGGATACCTGTCGTAGGCATCGATGGAATTACAGCTGCCATAGATTCAATTAAAACAGGATATCTTTATGGGACAGTCAAAAATGACTCTCAAAATATGGCATTGATCATCATCGAATTAGCGAAGTGGTTATTAGAAGAAAAATCTCTCACTGATTTCCCTTATGAGATCACCAACGGTAAATATGTTTGGGTCAATTATCAAAAAATGACCCTGGATGAATAGAATTTTGAATTGTGAGTAATATTTCACAAAAAGAGTATTGTTTATTCAATGTTATGTAAGGGCTTACTTTTCTATAATTGAAATGTGTAATCTACACAGGAGGAATAAATGAAAAAGTTTTTGCTCTTAGTCGCATTAACCGCATTGGTTTTGGGCAGTTTCACTGCTTGTACTGCTAAACCAAAAGGACCAGTCAAAGTCGGTATCGCCATCTATAAGTTTGATGACACCTTCATGACAAACTATCGTACCGAAATGGAAACCTATTTGAAATCATTGGAAACAACTGAAACCAAATATGAAATCACCATTACCGACGGTAAGAATGATCAAGCAACCCAAACTGAACAAATCGACAGTTTCATTGCTCAAGCTTATGATGTATTGATTATCAACTTAGTAGACTTAACTGCAGCCGGCGCTATTATTGCTAAGGTTAAAGCAGCAGGTATCCCTACTGTATTCATTAATCGTCAACCTTCCGTAGCTGATATGGGCCTTTGGGACAAGATCACTTACGTTGGTGCAAAAGCTGAAGATTCAGGGACCTATCAAGGCGAAATCGCTTTGGACCTCTGGAATGCTGCTGGATCAACAATGGACAAAAATGGCGATGGTATCCTTCAATATGTTATGTTGATGGGCCAAGCTATCCACCAAGATGCTGCTTTACGTACAGAATATTCCATCAAAAAATTAGTAGATGCTGGCGTTAAAGTTGAAAAACTATTTGAAGAACGCGCTAACTGGAACCGTGACGAAGGTCAGGTCCAAATGGCTTCAGCCATCGCTCAATACGGAGATAAGATTGAAGTTGTCTTTGGAAACAATGATGACATGGCTTTAGGTGCTATCCAAGCATTAAAGGCTGCCAATATGGTCGTTCCTGTTATCGGTGTTGATGCTACTGCTCCAGCATTGGATTCTATTGGATTGGGTGATTTGGCTGGAACTGTCTTGAATGACAGCGTTGGTCAGGCACACACTTCAGTCGACAAAGCGTTAGCCTTGTTAAAGGGTGATACTCTTGCTAAAGAATACTGGGTTCCTTATGTTAAGGTTACTCCAGAAAACTTCGAAGATTTTAAATAAGCTTAACTGATCCAGAAAATCAAGTGTGGTCAAACACACTTGATTTTCTATCTCGTTAGAAAGAGGTTATATGCAACATCTCGATATTATATTAGCCATGAATCATGTCAGTAAAAGTTTTCCTGGGGTAAAAGCATTGGATGATGTGTCTTTCCACGTTAGACGTGGCACAGTACATGCTTTAATGGGTGAAAACGGAGCTGGAAAATCCACATTAATGAAATGTCTCTTTGGAATCTACTCCTTAGATGAAGGTGAGATTCTATTTGACGGTAAACAAGTTCATTTTCATAATCCTGAAGATGCTCTCAAAGCTGGGATTTCTATGATTCATCAAGAACTACAACCGATACCTTATCGAAACATCGCAGAAAACCTTTGGGTAGGACGCTATCCATCCAAAAAGATTTTGGGTTTATTCTCTATTGTCGATCACAAACAAATGAAAAAGAGTTCAGAAGAATTGCTTAAAAGAGTTGGTCTCAATCTGAATCCAAACACATTACTAAAAGAACTCTCTGTATCTCAGATCCAGTCGATCGAAATTGCGAAAGCCATTTCATATAATGCCAAAGTCATTATTATGGATGAACCTACATCTTCCTTAACTCAAGCTGAGGTTAATCAGTTGTTTGAGATCATAACTACTTTAAAGAATCTTGGTGTATCCATTATTTATATTTCTCATAAGATGGAAGAGATTTTAAAGATCTCAGATGAAGTAACCATCATGAGAGATGGGAAGTACATTGGAACATGGTTGGCTAAAGAATTAACGATGGAGAAAATCATTAAGAATATGGTTGGTCGTGAATTGACCAATCTATATCCTCCTAAAACCAATGTTCCTGGCGAAGTTTCTTTTGAAGTCAAGGACTTAAGTTCCACAAATCCAAAGTCTTTTAAGAATATTTCGTTTAGTGCCCATCGAGGTGAAATATTTGGGATAGGGGGCTTGGTTGGAGCACAAAGAACTGAACTCGTTGAGGGAATATTTGGTCTTCGATCTATTAAGTCAGGTGAAATATATTTACACAACAAAAAGATAGAAATTAAACAACCTCACAGTGCTGTTAAGCAAGGTCTCGCCTTGGTTACAGAAGATCGTAGAGGCAATGGAATCTTTGGCGTATTATCGGTAAGAGATAATGTCGCTGTGGCCTCTTTAGATGAATTCGTCCAATTTCACTTCATGCTTAATAATGCTAAACTCAACCAATTGGCTGAAACCAACATTAAGAAGCTAAGTATAAAAACCCCTAGCACAAAAACTAAGATCCAAACCCTCTCTGGGGGTAATCAACAAAAGGTTATCATCTCAAGATGGTTGGCTGTTAATCCAGACATCTTCATTCTTGATGAACCTACTCGAGGCATCGACGTTGGTGCCAAATACGAAATCTATAGCATCATGTTGGATCTTGCCAATCAAGGTAAGACCATCATCATGATTAGCTCAGAGATGTCAGAGTTGTTGGGGATCAGCGATAGAATTATGGTCATGTGTGAAGGCAGATTGAGTGGCATACTAGATCGTTCAGAAGCAAATCAGGAAAAGATCATGGCTCTGGCGACAGCGTACATGTAAGGAGAAAATCATGAAAAAATTCTTAAATAATTTCAAGGGTCCTAACTTAAAGAACACCCTAGTAGACAATGCCATGTATCTGATTTTGTTAAGCATTTTGATTTCAGTATCGATTGCTCAACCATTGTTTCTATCAGCCAACAATCTCACCAATATTTTAATGAATTCATCGATCCGTATCCTGATTGCCTTGGGTGTCAGCGGTGCCCTGATTACGCGTGGGACTGACTTATCCGCAGGGAGAATCGTAGGTGTAGGGGCTGTTATAGGGGGGACCTTGTTGCAACGTCCTGACTATGCAGCGAAATTTTTTCCTACCTTGGGTGATATGCCTGTCTTAGGTATACTCCTGATTGCCGTTACGATCACTGCCCTTATCGGGTTGGTGAACGGATTGGTCATCTCTTATCTACATGTACCTCCGTTTATCGCAACCTTAGGGATGCAATCTATATTGTATGGGTTGGCATTGATCTATACCAAATCTCAACCAATTGGGGGCTTGAAAGATGATTATACTTATCTTGCTTCTGGACGAATCGCGAATATACCTATCCTAATTATCATCGCCATTGCGATGATTGGGGTTATGTGGTTCTTATTGAATATGACTAAATTTGGTAAATACATCTATGCCATTGGTGGAAATGAATCGGCTGCTGAAGTCGCAGGCGTAAACATCAAATGGACTAAAATTAGAGTCTATATCTTAGCGGGTTTGTTTTATGGATTGGCGGGTTTCTTGCTTGCTGCTAAGAGTGGTGGTGCTACCGCCAATTATGGTATAGGATACGAACTAGAAGCCATTGCAGCCTGTACGATTGGTGGTGTAAGTACCGCTGGTGGTGTAGGTAAGATCCAAGGTATCGTTTCTGGGGTCTTGGTATTTGAAATGTTAAAAACAAGCTTACAGTTCTTACGTGTACCTTCAGATCTTCAATATGTAGCCATTGGTACTGTAATCGTCATTGCTGTTGCCATCGATATTCGTAAATATCTGGCCAAGAAATAAAAAATAAGCAAGTGTGGATGACACACTTGCTTTCTAAAAGGAACCATGGAAACCATCACAATCACCTCCGAATTAAAGCTCTCCAGAGTCATACAAGGATTCTGGCGTTTAAAAAGCTGGCATTTTACCCCCCAACAACTTTGTGACTTTATGAACTCTGCCATAGAATTAGGGGTAACTACCTTTGATACAGCTGAAATCTATGGAGATTATGAGGCGGAAGCACAACTAGGTGCTGCTTTAGAATTGGATCCAAGTTTAAGGGCTAAAATTCAAATCATTACCAAAACGGGTATTAATAAACCACATCCAGATTATCCTTATCGGACCAAACATTATGAGACCAGTTATGAGAAAATAATCTCTTCTTGTAATAAGAGTTTAGAGAAGCTCAAAACAGAATATATCGATGTCTATCTTATCCATCGAGAAGACCCTTTCTTTGATCATCATGGTGCCGCAAAAGCATTAGTAGAACTCAAAACACAAGGGAAAATAAGAGCCTATGGGGTCTGTAATTATGATCCGATTAAGTTTCATGCGTTCAACGAAATAACACATCATTCCTTGATAACCAATCAGATCGAGGTTTCTCCTCTGATGTTTGAACACTTCAATTCTGGAATGATGGATCTACTTCAAATGGAAAGAGTTCATCCTATGTTTTGGTCACCTTTGGCAGGGGGATCAATCTTCACCTCTGATGATCCTGTTTGTTTAAGAGTGCGTGAAGTGCTAAGTCGAATTGCTCAACATCATCATTGTGAGATGGACACGGTTGTTCATGCATGGTTATTAATGCATCCTGTAAAAGGGATGGTGATCAGCGGTAGTCAAAAGATAGATCGATTAAAAAATGTAGTCGATGCTTTATCACTAAAGCTAGACTTAGAAGAATGGTATGAAATATATCTAGCGTCTGGCCAACAAGTCCTTCGCTAAACAAGGAGAAAACATGTCGATTTGTGTGTGTGGAGGAGCAGGTTATATTGGAAGTCATGCGGTAAAATGTCTTGTTGATCATGGGCTAGACATTATCGTCATTGATAATCTCTCCAAAGGTCATCGATCATCACTGGATTTTAGTATCCCGTTTTATCAAGGCGATTTAAGAGATCGTAAGTTCGTAGAAAAAGTCTTCTCTGAGAATAATATTGAAGGTGTGATCCATTTTGCGGCGGATTCTTTAGTGGGAGAAAGTGTTCTAGAACCCTTAAAGTATTACCAAAACAATGTGAATGGAACCTTAACACTCTTAGAAGTAATGAACCAATACAAGGTAAAAACCATCATATTCTCATCTACCGCAGCTACTTATGGCGAGCCAGTTTCAACGCCTATTCTTGAACAGGATCCAACGATCCCTACAAGTCCTTATGGAGAATCCAAATTGGCAGTAGAAAAACTACTGAAATGGTGTGATTTAGCGTATGGGATAAAATACATCGTATTACGCTACTTCAACGTAGCAGGGGCTCATCTTAGCGCAAACATCGGAGAAGATCATCAACCAGAAACACATTTAATTCCTTTGATTCTTAATGTTGCTTTAGGTAAAAGTCCTTCAATCAAAATCTTTGGGACAGATTATCCTACGAAAGATGGGACCTGTATAAGAGATTATATTCATGTGATGGATTTGGCTGAAGCGCACTTCTTAGCGTTAAACAAGGTCTTAGAAACCCGTCAATCCAAGACTTATAATCTAGGTAATGGTCAAGGATATTCTGTTCAAGAAGTCGTTCAAACCGCACGTGATGTCACAGGCCATCCTATCCCAACGCTATCCATTGAAAGACGTCCTGGAGATCCAGCCATACTGTTGGCTTCTTCTCAAAAAGCTTGTGAAGAGTTGGGATGGAAACCTCAGTATTATGAACTCTCAACCATCATCCAAAGTGCGTGGGCATTTCATCAAAAATATCCCAAGGGCTATCTAGATTAAAGCTTATCTATTCTCTAGTAATAGAGAATAGCCAACTCAATTTCTCTATCTCTAAATGTTCATTTTTTCTCCTTCCTCCAAAGGCAATCAAACCATCTCAATGGATGGTTTTTTTGTGTTTTAAGTGAAGAAATCTTAAGAAAGGGAAAGTATGGTGTACACTTAAATAAACAAGGAGTCTTTATGATCATAAGAGAAGCTACTAAACACGATATACCTAGGATCCTTGAGATCTTCAATGATGTGCTTATCCATTCAACCTCAGTTTATGCCTATAAACCGGCTACCCTAGATGAACAGATCGAGTGGTTTAATCATAAAATTGATGAAGGTTATC
>CAZXTB010000002.1:0-28858 GCA_964643535.1 uncultured Erysipelotrichaceae bacterium
AAATCTATTTATGTATCGACATGAAGAGTTTTTTTGCCTCTGTTGAGTGTGTTGAACGAGGCTTAGATCCTATGACCTCCAACTTGGTGGTTGCTGATCCTTCTCGAGGAAACGGGGCTATTTGTCTCGCCATTACCCCAGCTATGAAGGCTTTAGGCATCCATAATCGATGCCGTATTTATGAGATTCCCAATAGTATAGACTACATCACAGCCCTTCCTCGAATGAAAAAGTATATGGAAGTATCGGCTAATATTTACTCTACTTATCTAAAATACATTAGTGCAGATGATATCCATGTATATTCAGTCGATGAATGTTTTTTAGACATTACATCCTACTTAAAACCTTATGGGAAAAGCCCAAAAGAAATGGTATTGATGCTTACGGATGCTGTGTTTAAAGAAACCGGCATCACTGCAACGGCAGGCATCGGTACGAACCTTTTTCTTGCGAAGGTAGCCCTTGATATTACTGCTAAACATGTGCCTGATCATATAGGGTTTCTAGATGAGGCTTCTTTTAAACAAACCATTTGGCATCATAAACCCATCATAGACATATGGGGTGTAGGACGAGGTATTTCAGCACGATTAGAAAAGTATGGTGCCTATGACCTATATGATGTCAGTCAGTTGAATGAAAAGCTCTTGTATAAAGAATTTGGGATCAATGCGGAGTATTTGATCGATCATTCTAAGGGAATTGAACCTTGTACAATCAAAGAGATCCACGACTATAAATCAAAAAGCACCTCTCTTTCTAATGGACAAATCCTATTTGAAGATTATAAGTTTGAAGATGCTTTATTGGTACTTAAAGAGATGGTGGATTTATTAACCTTAGACCTTGTGGAAAAACATCTGGTCACCAATGCGATTGGTCTTAATATTGGTTATTCCGACAACTTAACTAAATCTACTGGCGGAACTCGTAAGTTTGGAGATTATACCAACTCCTATAAGAAAATTATGGCTCATTTTGAACAACTCTATCTTGAGTCCACTAAACGAGATCAACCCATTAGAAGAATAAACATTGGCTTTAGTCATCTTCAAGATGATAGTTTAGAAACCTTCTCTTTATTTGATGATGTTGAAGATGATTCTAAAGAAAAGAAACTTCAAGAAACTGTCATTTCAATAAAGAATAAATACGGTAAGAATGCGGTTCTTAAAGGAATGAACTATTCTGAAAAGGCGACAGCACGTAAACGTAATAAACTGACAGGAGGTCATAACAGTGAATGAGAAAGTAAGTAGAGCGAAACAGTTTTTACCTTTCGCCACTTTAAAAGGCTATTATGATCAAATCAGAGAACGTCAACGCATCATCGAACCTCGTCGAGATCTCTCAGAAGAAGAGAATCACCTTTTATCTCAGAAGGTAACGCAAGTTAAAAAAGGCATGATGATCAAGATCAAGTATTATCATGAGGATGCCTATGAAACCTTTGAAGGGATTGTCACCCACATCGATCTTGTGTTTAGATCTCTTACTTTGGTTAAAACAAAGATCTCTCTAGATGATATCTATGAGATCAGTGGTAAAGAAATAACTTCATCTGAAGTTTGATTCTATTTTATAGTTGAAGTATTGAGTCTAAAGGTACGCATAAAGTCTATGACAGGACTTAAGGTCCATCCTAAATCTGATACGTTGTATTCTACTTTAAGTGAAATGACAGGTTAGACTTTTCTAATAATCCAGCTACCTCCTTATAAGCTTCACCAACTCGTGACTAAAGGGGTAAATGTTTCATTATCCCATCTTCCATTAGCTCATGGATGAGTTTAAAGAGATGGTCTCTAGAAGAAGTCCCTTCTTTCCTAAACCAATAACTCATAACACCGATCATCGCAGAAAGCGTATATTCCAAGATATACTCCATATCTTCCTTATCAATATCCGGCTTATCTTCAAGTGCCTTCATAAGTGTTGGTTTTATAGAATTTTTTAACTTACTCGCAAAAGCTGGATCACCTTTATCACCAAGCAAGACGGAATAGTATTTAGCGTTTTGTTCCCAAAGGGTAAGAAATGCCTCAATAGGCATTCCTACGGACCCTGATGGGGTAGATACTGGAGGTAACTCATTAAGAGACGGTATCAGTTTACTTTCGATTTCATCTAAGACATCATAAACATCAGAAAAATACTCGTAGAAAGTTCCTCGATTATAGCCTGCTTTATCTGTGATTTCTTTTACAGTGATCTTCTCAATTCTTTTCTCACAATACAGATTCCAAAAGGCATCACTGATGTTTTGTTTGGTTTGGAGGGTAATCTCAGTCTTTTTATTCATGTTCGCATTCCTTTTCGATTAATCCAACAGTATTCACTGGATTGTTGGTTGATGATTAGCGATAAAAACTCTACAATTAAACAGTACAACACGATGTTGGATTATTCAAGGAGGGTGTTTATGATAACTATACTTTGTTCAGGATCAAGAGGTGACTATCAACCTTATATAGCACTCGCCCAAGAACTTCAGAAACTCGGAAAAACAGTTCAAATCGTTGGGGGTAAGAGTTTTGAAGATTTCATCAAAAGCTACGATATTGGTTTTTATCCACTTTCAATGGATTATTTATCTGCTGATATCGACCCTAAATTACTAGAGGAAGCTCAATCTTCAGACAATCCTCTTAAAATGTTATTGACCTTTAATAAAATGAAAAAGTATGTTATTGGATTAACTTCCGAAATGTTTTATGCATGCAAAGGTAGTGAGTTGATTATCTATCATCCTGGATGTGCCATTGGTTTTTTTGCTGGAGAAAAGCTAGGCATTCCATCTGTTTTAGCTGCTCCATTTCCAATGCATAAAACAAGAGAAGTTGCTTCTTTGATTGCATATGGTAAAACAAAAATGCCTAAAGCAATGAGTTATACCTTACTTCAAGGCATGCTATGGATGGCAGCTAAAACTGGTATTGTTGCTTTTCTTAAGAAAGAGTATGGGAAACTTCCTAAAAATTTCGCTATTCCGTATGAACAGGTAGACATAGATCATCCTGCCATTGTTTCATGTAGTAATTTCGTATTTGAAAGACCAAAAGATTGGAACCAACATATACATCAACTTGGTTATTGGTTTGTGGAAGAGAAGATAAACTATACACCTTCTAAAGAACTTTCAGACTTCTTAGCTAAAGGTGAACGACCAATCTATATCGGATTTGGAAGCGCCTTTATTGATAAACATAAAGAAGATAGCATCAAGATCATATTAGAAGCACTTAAGTTGTCAGGTAAAAGAGGAATCATCAGTGGAATGGGAGATATAAAGGATCTTCCTGATTACTGTCTAGCCATCAATAATGTTCCTCATAGTTGGCTGTTTGAACAGGTTTCACTAGTATGTCATCACGGTGGAGCGGGAACTACCGCAGCTGGATTTAGGGCAGGCATCCCAAGCATCATCATTCCTTTTTCCAATGATCAATTCGCTTGGGCGCATCGTGCTTATGACTTGGGTGTAGGATCTAAACCCATCTACCGTAAACAACTAAGTTCTAATAAACTAGCTTTGGCAATTGATTTTGCGTTAAGCGATGAAATCATCAAGAATGCGAAGATTTTAGGTAAAAACATTGCGACTGAAAACGGGGCAAGGGATTGCGCAAAGATTATATTTGAAAACCTACAAACCCACTAATTAATTATCTACGCATAACGAAAATGTAATCACTCATAAATCCTAATCCTAAGGCCTTGCTTATTTCAGTCGACATTAAAACACAACTACCAACTATATTTAATCCGTTCTACCGAAGTTCCAAAAGTCATCAAAGCATTGGCTCTCTTACCTACTGTTAAACAAGTAGAATACTAAGATATGGTTCAAATATCCTAAAAAAGGAACTGGCTGAAGTCAAGTTCCTTTTTTACAGATTCTAGTTATTTGATAAATGATCTAGCCATTGCTCACGCAAACGATCATAGGTTTCTTGAGGAATTTCAGGGTTTCCTTTTGAGTAACAAGGCAAGATAGCATCCTTCGCTACTTGAGGATCAGTACACGCCACATCATGGCGAACCATTTCTCGTTGAAGAGGGTCTCTAAGGTTTGGAATATCCACAGGAATACCCCCTTGGAGAATGGATCGATAGGCATATAAACCGGGTAGAAACATATCTAAAGCCTCATAAATATCGATTATATCTGCTTTCGGATCTCCGATCAAATATTGAAAAAAGTTATACAAGGAGTAAAAATCGCTCCCCCCATGTCCAAACTGATGGGCTTGTTCACTCAGTTCGTCCTTGGGTAGAAATGTTTCAACTGACCCACTATAATCCTCATCTGTAGAATTGACATTGACATATAGACGTTCTACGTCCCCACTTAAGGTATCTTCACGAGCACTTTCCATGCGTCCTTTGGATCCATAGATGGAAAACCAAATTGAATTCTTATCCAAGTCACCATGAATACTCTTAATAAGAGCACCATTTTCTAAGGTAATCATCTCAATGCCCGCAGTAGCCCCAAGTTTACCCATGGATCGGGCTCGTTGATTGTAAGGAATCTCAAACCCTGTGACTTTGACAGGCCGCAATTTTGTAATGTGAATGAGTGGACCAATTGAATGAGTCGCATAAAAAGTGGCATACATATGATTACGCCAATGCGTTTTATCTCCGTAACTGATGTCTGCCCAAATTGGAGCACAATTATGAATATACTCAGCTTCCCCATATTCAAATTCACCCAACGATCCACTTTGAAAACGATGCCTCATTTCTCTAGGAGCCGGCATATAACAGTAGTTTTCCCCATAGGCGTATACTTGCGTATTTGCTTCTATGGTTTCTATCAACTCTACCGCTTCTTTTAGCGTCTGAACTGGTAAGACTTCACTAAACACATGCTTGCCTGCTTTTATAGCTTTGATCGCGTAAGGAGCATGTTCAGTCGCATAATTTGCCAAGATTACCGCATCCATATCCTGTGTGATAAACTCATCAAAATCTAGATAAAAAGATACTCCAGGATCTTTGATCTCCTGTTTGGCTTTCTCTAAACCCTCAACCCAAAAATCACAAATAGCCACAAGTTCCGCATTCCCGGCTGTACGACAATAATCAATCATGGTTCGACCCCGTCCAACCCCCATGACGCCTACTCTTATTTTTTTCATTGTGCTTCCTTTTCCGTTATAATTATAGATATATTTAAAGGAGCGAGTCAATGAAATCAGGGCATTATCTTGTATTTAGTTTTGATGATGGCATCCAAGATGATGTCCCTTTGGTTGCCTTACTGAATCAATTCCATTTTAAAGCTACATTCTTCTTGAATGGTCTTTTTGATGAACAGTCTCCTGATTTTCAAGATGAAGGTGCTACCGTAGTTCATTTACCCCACAAGATTCTAAAATCACTTTACACAGGCCATGAAGTTGCGGTCCACACCTGGAGCCATCCTAATTTGAAGGACTTGTCTGATCAAGAAATCAAAGATGAACTCAATCGATCAAGAGACTGGATTGAATCTACTTTTGGTCTTAGGCCAGTAGGCTTAGCTTACCCTTTTGGGATTTATGATCAGAGAGTTGTAAATATTGCACGCCAACTTGGTTTTCGCTATGGAAGAACGATTGATCAAGCCCAAGATTTTTCTTTGTCTCAAGATGCTTTGACCCATCATCCAAGTGCTCATTTCCTTAGTTCTGATTTTAAATCCATCGTTCAATCTTTTCTAAAAACCCCCTCCGATGAAATCCAAGTCCTTCATTTTTGGGGTCACAGTTATGAACTTACAGGACATCATCAGTGGGATGAATTTTATTTAAGACTAGACTATTTATCGAGACAAAAAGAACTTATCAATGTGACTTTGAAAGAATTATTTAATTCTTAACCTTAGGATCATATCAATTTATAAAACGAAGTTCTTAGATGCTTCAATCGTTGAATCATACAGTAAGCCACTTCATTTTTTATCGACAAAGCTTAAGCATTCCGTTCCTAAAATGAATAGAATCTTTTAGGGTATCGATTTATATAAGAACAAAACCTTTGCCTAGCTCATTCAGTCCTTGTCGTTTCAATACGCAATTGTCTAAATCAATAACTTCATAAAAAGCTGCATCGAAGTGATGATTTATGAATTTATATTGAGTAAAATCTATATTCAATACGACTCTTGCTGATAGGTAGCTCTTCTGGTAGCTAAGCACAATTTAGGGAACTTTCTTAGAACAAACAAGACAATTTGTTCCCTATTTTTGTGTATCTGCCATCTAAAACGTGTAATAGAATTATCACTCTTATCTATTGTGTTAAGACATTTTTTGTCAATAACAGCAAATCCAGTAATAGTACTTTAATCTATGAGTTGAGTTTATTGAGGAAAAGGAACATTTTTAATTCCTTTAGCACTGAACTCATAGACACTCTCCATAACGTTTTTTAGAAAGCGGCGATCATGGGTAACCGCTAAAACAGCTCCGTGATACTGTTTCAACATATCTTCAATCACAGGTAAAGTCAAAGGACTTAGGTTACGGGTCGGTTCATCCAAGATTAATAATTCATGATCACCCATCACTAAGAACGTCAAAATGATTTTCGCTTTTTGGCCCTGGGAACAGCACCCAATTGATTGTTTCATTTCTTCTTCTGTAAACTTAAGGTTGCCCAAATAAGTCATGATTCGGGTCTTTTCATCTTTGGTTCGTTCAACGCTCAGAAACTCAATTGGGCTTTGATCGTTGGGCAAAATAAGATCGTAGTCCTGAGGCATGACCCCTACTTTGGTATTTTTGGATAATGCGCAATTAACTAAGTGCTTTAAATAGGTCGTCTTTCCAGATCCATTATCCCCTATTATTCCGATTCGATCTTGACCATAGACGGAAAATTCCAAATCTTCAGATAAGATTCGATTGTTGAATTTCAAGACTTTTAAGTGGTCATACAATAAGCATTTTTTGGCATAGACTTTCTCAATGGGGTCAAAAAATAAACTGATGGCTTCTTCAGGATCTGGCTTCTTTATTTTCTCTTCATTGTCCAAACGATCTCTAACCGCTTTTAGATTCCTTATTTTCTTTTTTAATAAACGAGCTCCACCCGGATCACCTCGACTGATGGTGTTTTGAGCGTATTCTACTTTCTGATAGATCTGACGCCATCGATCCAGTTGTTTCTCGTACTCTGCTTTCTGTTTGGTAGAGAGAGCGGTTTGTCGAGTTAATCCAGCTTGTCTTTTCTGGAGATAATCATCGTAAGACAGAGATTCTAAGGTCCATAGTGGCACGGTCTTTCGTTGGGTCTGTTCAAGATGAAGGATTCGGTTGGCACAGTGTTTCAGTAAGGTTTCATCATGAGATACAAAGAGAATCGATAGATTGCTTTTTAGAATAAAGTCCTCCAGCCAATTTAAGGTTGGTAGATCTAAGTCATTGGTCGGTTCATCCAATATCAAAAGATCAGGGATTTGAGCCATGATTTTAACGATTTGTATCTTAATACGTTCTCCTCCACTGAACCTTGATAAAGAGTCTTCCCACCGTTCTGAAGGCAAAGAGACATGTAGCCTAGCGAGCCAAAGCGTAATATCGGCTTGTTTGGTGTAATCCAAATAACCCTCTTCATCGCTCAGTAGAAATTTTGATATAGATTCATTCAGGACTATTTCACTCAAAGTTTGTGGTAGATAACCGATCTTGATGTGATCTTTTTCGATCTTGCCTGTAATTATAAAGCTGGGATCGACAGTAGTAGCATCAACGATCAATTTGCATAGAGTACTTTTACCGTTGCCTTCTTCGCCGATGACCGCAAGTCGATCCCCTTTTTCTAAGGTCATGTTTAAGTCTTGAATCAAGATGCGATCTTTGGTTGTTTTTATGGTGATGTTTTTAAGAGTAAGCATGTTTCCTCCTCAAATAAAAAAGAACCTCATGGGTTCGATGTGTCGCCAATCATTATAGAATAATTTTTTTAGTTTGATTCGGTCTTGTCCATGCTGCACCGCCTACTTTTATGTTACGCTTCTAGGAAAGATTATGCAACGACTATATTATCGTTTCATTATGCATCGATATCATCTTTATTGTTGTTTAAACTAGTATATTTGCTAGCGTATCACTCAATAGAAAGCTATATTATTATATAAATAGACTTTTGCTCAGCCGAATCAAGTGACACTCTATGCAAGGTGACTCTACTAATCTATAGCCTTCTTTGAAGGCTGTGATAGAATAAAGTCAGGTTGATTGGATGAATTGTTCATCAGAATTTAGTAAGTCTGAACAATGATCATACAATCATGAATATTAGTTTGTTTTAATCCATCGAGGTTGATAAGAAAGGAACTCCTATGTTTCAGTACAAACCGGCTATTTGTTATTCAGGTTATAGAAATGGGCAAAGCCCAATCACGCAGACTTATCCCAGTGATGCAGAGGTTTTAGAAGATCTAAGCTTACTTTCTAAGCATTTTGAATATATCCGTATGTATGACATCTCAAAACACGCAGAATCGGTTTTAAGGGTGATTACAGATCATCAATTATCCATTAAAGTCCTGCTAGGTGTAGAACCTAAAGGCGAAATTTCTAATCCCAATTGTCCTTGGGGTGGTATCTATAGTGAAGAAGAAATCCAGCGCCATAAAATTTCAAATGTCGCGCAACTAGACCAAGTCGCAGTGCTAGCCAATCGTTATAAAGACATAGTATTAGGAATCTCGATCGGGAATGAAAATACCGCTCATTGGCACCCCAATAAAATGAGTCCTGAGACCTTGTGTGACTATGCGAGGATCTTGAAATCCAAAACGGATTTGCCTCTTACCTTCTGTGAAGCTGCTTATGAATGGCGCAATCAAGATGTAGAGTTAGCTAAAATCGTCGATTTCATTTCCATCCACGTTTATCCATTATGGCAACGTGTTCCTTATGACAAGGCCGTTGAGATGACCATCGATGAGTATCAACAAACAAAAGCTGCTTTCCCAGACAAACCTGTCATTTTCACAGAGTTTGGATGGACAACGAGTGCGACTGAACAAATGGACACCACTCAAACGACTGAAGCCTATCAAAAAGCTTATCTTAATCAAATGATTTCATGGTCAAAAAAGAACCAGGTCACCATGTTTATATTTGAAGCTTTTGATGAACCCTGGAAGGGTGGAACTGATCTGTTTGAAGCCGAGAAGCATTGGGGCATTTATAAAGTTGATCGACAAGGAAAGCCTTGGATTAATCAACAATAGATCATAAACTTATCGATTTGAGGGTTTAATTACCCATCACATATGATTTGTATTAAAGAGTAATCCATTAAAAAAAGAAACCTTCGTTGAGTAAAGGTTTCTTTTTTGTGTAAGAATAGACTAGCGGATATTAGCCTCTTGGTAGCAAGCGTTATTTTATCTAATTTCTTTCAATTAGATCAACTTTTAACATGCTGTTATATTTTGTAGTTTTAACATGCACTCTTAGAATTGTCTCCAGCAGAAAGATCTAAAGAAGTTCATAATCTCAGATTCATCTGAACCTTCATAATAGGCAATCAATAAGCGTTTAAACTCATTCGTTCTTTTCTCCGGAACAACAATAAGCCCTTCGCCATGAGAGATCAAAAAGTGGTTCGCAAATATGATTGCGCTCCGTTTATTACCGTCTTTGAACACTTGAGTTTTCATCGTAAATAGGCACAGTTTAATCGCTTGATCCAATATACTTAGATCGCCATTTAGAATGTGATCGATTTCTTCTTTCACAATCGATTCAATGGGTAAAGGCGGTTTATAAGTACTGCCACCAATGAAAACCGGAATAGAGCGTATCCTTCCACCATCTGTAAAAAACCCTTCATTTACCAGTTGTGCTATATGACATAGAACCTCATAATTACTTTTAAACTGAAGTACATCTGAATCCAAAATAAACTCCCATGCATGTTTAAGATTTAGTATTTTCTGAACATCTGAGGCTGTTACACCAACAACCTTGCCATTGTCAATTATTTCTTCGGTCTGTGGAAATGAAGTCGCTATTCCTTCTAAAACTGCTTGATCATAAATGAATTCTTTTAGATTGGATCGAGCGAAATCCATATTCATCACGACTCTTGCTGTTAAGTCGCTCTTTTGGTAACCAAGTATTGCCAAATCTTTATCTATATGTCGAATTTGCTTTCTGAGTTCTTTTGATTCTTTAGCGTTCCTCAGCAACAGATCATAAAGGTCTATTGAATACACATCGACATAAGTTGAAGTCAATCGGCTTCCTATCCGCTTTCTTATATAGAGGTATTTTTTCCCACTCACCTCTTTAACCTCTGGGAAGCCATCGTAGGCCATCAGCTTAAGTCTAACCTGTAAGTCTGCCTTCTTTTGTAGAAGGTTTTGAGTTTCAAAGATTATATTTGTCATACTTTACCTCTTTAGGGAACTTTTATATCTAAATAATATAATAATGTTCCCTAAATTTCAAGCACATTTTAGGGAACTTTCTACTAAAAATTGGGATTATTTGTTCCCTATATACCTTTTCCAAGATGAAAGATGCCAAATGAAGTTGATTTGTCCATCTCTCTTATGAGGCTAGTATTGATATATCAAAGTAAAACCATCCTTCTCAGGATGGCTTAATCGACTTTTGGTGGAAATGAGGCGTGTTATTCTTATCCCTGTGTTGTTTCCATATAATAATCAACTGAGGACCATTTTCCTCAATTTATTTCAATTTCTCAGTACTAATTCGAAAACTTACTATTGTAAGTTAAACTTAATTGAAGCATCATCTAATGCTTTACGACATTTTTTCATAGCTGCTTCTATTCCATCAGGATCTTTAAAAAGAGCGGAAGACAAGATAACTACATCCGGATTACACTCTAGTAAGGGCTCCATATTGTTATATCGCAAACCACCATCGATCGCTAGTTCGCATTTTGGATTCTTCTCATCAATCATTTTACGAGCTCGTTTAACTAAATCTACAGCTGACTTTCTCCAGCCCCAATTGTCTTGTCCATCTGTATCATCTACACCATGAACAATAATTTGTAAACGATCTATATCATAGATTGCTTCTTCGACAAAAGAAAGAGGTGTGTATCCACCGATATGAAGACCGACTTTAACTCCAAACTCGCGGCAATAATTAATAATATACATCAGTTGAGACCCGATAAAGTGTTCAGCTGGTAGAATCAGCATGTTAGTTCCTGCAGCAGCGATCTTCTCTATAAACAAACGATCACAAGTTTCGGTATAAAAATGACACTCAATCGGTTTGTTGGTTTCTGGTCTGATTGCTGCAATGATCTGGTGCCCCCCCATCAACTGCATATTCTTTAAATCATGCATATCTGCTGCATCTGAATGGATATAATCAGCTCCAGCTTTGTCAGCAGCGATAACGATATCAGCAATTCTTCCATAATTCACATGGGCTAATCCTGCGGCGATTTTAATATGTTTCATAATGGCTCCTTATTGAGGATCGAACTAACGATCGTGAGTATGTCTTTTGTTGGTGCCATTGGAAGATGTTTCCAGATGGGACACTCTAATATTTCATTTTTCTTGGATTTGGTTAATCCTACAGCTTCTAAATTAATCCTAAGTCCTACCGAATCTAAGAAGTTTCTAAGTAATGGTGCACAAGCTTTGGCAGATATTTCATCGCTTTCTAAAATAAGCAATGGATTCAATATCCTAGAAACAAAGGCATATTTCTCTGGTTGACTGTGCCAACTATACTCAACGAAATCAGGATACACTAAGGCTAAAGCCTGTCCATGTGAGAGTGTTGTAAGCGTCGAGCCAATGATCTCGCTCATCGGGTGAGGCAGATGTGCCCCTCCATTAGCTAGACATTGTCCAGCCAAAGTATCGGCATACGCGAGTTCTTCTCTATATTCGAGCTTGTTTTCTTTTAATACCTTTGGCAATGTAGTAAGAATTTTGGTGATGGCCATTTCACAGGTCATCATTGAATGTGGTGCCAGTCTTTGATTCAAATAGGACTCAAAGGCATGAGTGAAAGCATCGAAAGCCGTTGAGGCTGTTAAACCTGCAGGAAGACTCATCATAAGTTGAGGATCAACAATGACTTCTTTTGGAAAGTGGTCTTGATGGAAGACTGTCAATTTTTGATGAGAAACTGAATCAGTAATTACCGCTGCTTGAGTACATTGGCTACCTGTCCCAGAAGTTGTTGAGATTGCAATCAATGGTTTTGGATTTGGTCCCAATGGTTCATAGATTCCAAATGGATGGTCGTTAGTCATGAAGAGTTTACTGAACTGAACGTGCGGGTTACCATAGAGAGAGGCAACCATTTTACCCGTATCAATACTCGAACCCCCACCAATCGATATGATCATATCAACTTGTTTCTCTTCAGCGAGATATTTGGCTTTGAGTACGGTCTCAGTTGATGGATTTGGTTCAACTTCATAGAAAACTACAAATTCCACATCAGCTTCTACTAATATCTTCTCTGCTCTTTCGTAGATTGGACGAATATACTCATTCATTATCGGACCGATGATTAGACACAGATTACCGTATCGTTTTGCGATCTCTCCTAGTTTTTCTAGATTTCCACTCCCGAAATGGATTCTTGGAGGCATGTAGTAATCAAAGGTTTTTATCATAGAAGTTCGAAACCAGCAGTAAAGTGACGTAGTGAAGTTATTGACCCTTCATAAACAAGCTTCATTCCTTTATAAGAATTTCGATTCTTATAGATATAATCCAAAGCTTCAACAATGCAATCAAGATGACGATTTGTATAGACTCGTCTGGATATAGCGATGCGCATCGTTTCCAACTCTGGCCATATTGGTTCCCCGGTAACCTTGTCTTTGGATCCAAATGCACAAGCTCCAAGCTCAACGGCTCTGATGCCAGATTCTTCATATAAGGCAACTACCAAACGTTGTGATGGAAATTCGCATTGAGGGATATGAGGGAAAAAACGTCTTCCATCGACATAAACACCATGTCCACCTGTTGGTTCAATAATTGGGATACCTCTTTCTCTTAGTTTATCTCCAAGATACTCCACTTGTTTGATGCGATAATCGAGATAATTGAAATCAACACCTTCCTGTAAACCAACTGCTAATGCTTCAAGATCACGTCCTGCCAAACCACCATAGGTAATGAATCCTTCATGCACAATCGCCATTTGATTGGATTGTAAATAAACATCGTGATTACGCGTAACGAAAAGTCCTCCAATATTAACAAGACCATCTTTCTTCGCGCTCATTGTCGCTGTTTCACAGTATGAAAACATTTCGTGTGTGATTTCTTTGATTGTCTTATTTGCGTATCCTTCTTCTCTTGTCTTTATGAAATAAGCGTTCTCCGCCATACGGGCTGAGTCAATAACTAAAGGGATATTGTACTTCCTACATACAGCGCTAACTTCACGGATATTCTTCATCGAAACTGGTTGACCCCCATTATTGTTACAAGTAACCGTAATGATGACCACTGAAACCATATCTGAACCTTTTTCTTTGATCAGTTTTTCCATTTTTTCAACATTGATATCACCTTTAAATGGCATAGATGGACTAGATGCGTCCATACCTTCATCAATGACGTAATCCAAAGGTATCGCTCCCATAACTTCAGCATTTCCCCTAAATGTATCGAAATGCATGTTTCCGACAGCATATTTACCTTTTTTAGCATAGATCTGAGCCATAATAAAATCAGCAGCACGACCTTGATGAGTCGGTTGAACATATGGCATCCCGAAAACGTCTTGAGCTGAAGCTTCTAATTTATAGAAGCTTTTACATCCAGCATATGATTCATCTCCCAACATAAGAGCAGACCATTGTGCCGAGCTCATAGCTGAAGTACCACTGTCGGTGATACAATCTATGTAACAATCTTCAGCTTTCAACCTAAACGCATTGAATTGAGCTTGCTTTAAATAAGCGATTCTTTCTTCTTTTGTTGTTTTCTTAACATTCTCTACCATTTTTATGCGGAATGGTTCCGCGAATTGGAATTGCATGAGACCTCCTGTCAAATGACTTTGATGATGTTTTCTTGTCCAGCTCTAACGGAAGCTTTAGGAGTCAGAACTTTGACTTTTTTATTGGAACCCGTAAAAATTACAGCGGTCGTGACCGCTAAAACATCGGGATGTTTGCGAACTTGGTTAAAATCAAAAGAACAGATTAATTGACCCGCATCGACTTTGTCCCCCACTTTTACTTCATTAACGAAACCTTTACCTTCGAGTTTAACAGTATCAACACCAATGTGAATCAATGTCTCATACTCATTGTTTTGAATTCCAATTGCGTGTCCAGTTGGAAAAATCATAACGATGTTCCCCGAAATCGGAGCTACGATCTTCCCATCTGTAGGTTCAATCATATATCCATCACCCAAAGCTTTCATAGCTATTGCTTCATCTGGATAAGCACTTAGATCGTTGATGATACCATCACACACAGCAACAACATCTGAAGATTTCTTTTTAAAAAACATGTTTAACTCCTTATTGAGAACGAGGTACACTTAAGTACCTCGTTCACTTTCTCGAATCCTTAGTCTAAATTAAGTATGTCTTTGATCTTAGTTAAAACCGTTGTAACTCGTACACCATAAATGATTTGTAATGATTTACCACTTCTTACAACTCCTAATGCTTCAAGATAATTCTTCCAAGCATCATCATCAGCAACAAGTGATTCATCTTTTACACTCACACGTAGACGTGTAGCACAAGCAGAGATGGTATCAATATTTTCTGGTCCACCTAAGGCTTCAACAATTCTAGTTTCAAGCGTATCTACAGCGTCTTCGCCTTTTTTAATTTCATTATATTTCTTCTTGGTCATGAAACTAATTTCTGCATCTCCACGACCAGGTGTCTTAAGATTGAATTTCTCAATGAAGAATTTGAATACGACGAAATAGAGTCCGAAAGTCATAGGCAAGAGCCATAATAGCGCCATTGCATGAACCTTGGCAGGTTGAAATAGATTCGGGATCATGAAGAATAACGCATGTCCATTAATCGAAATATTAGAAATTTCAGCGAGGACATACATCAAGCCACACATTGGAGCATAAACTAACCAATATAGAGCTGGTGCAACAAACAAGAAGGTATATTCGATTGGTTCAGAGATTCCCACCAACATTATGGTTATTACAGCAGGAATAACAATTGAAGCAACTTTCTTACGATTAATCTTTTTAGCGGTATACCACATAGCTGCTGCAGCCCCTGGTAAACCAGCCAATTGGAACAATACACGTCCAGTAGTAAAGTTTCGAGTAATATATCCAACAGCATCAGCTGATGCGGCTTGACCATTGATGATATTTCTGACGCCCTCATAAAGAACGCCATCGATGGTCATCGTTCCACCAACACTAGAATACTCAATTGGGAAGGCAATAAGATGATGAATACCGAATGGTAATAATGCTTTATCCAAGGCACCAAAGATGAAGGTCCCAAGCAAACCTGAATTTGCGATGAAATGAGTAATACCTTGCAGACCTGCTGCGATAAACGGCCAAATATAGAATGTCAAGATGGCCATCGGCATAGCGGCCAATGTGATCAGAATGATGACATATTTTGGGCCAGAGAAGAAAGCAAAGGAAGCACGGAATTCAGTGGATACGAATTTATTATGGATTAATGAAGCACATACGCCGGCGATCAAGCCAGAGAATATACCCATATCGAAGGTCCAAACTCCAGCTACTGTTCCCCACATGGCTTGTATATTAGGTGATTGAGTCGCTACTGTTTCGGCAGTGACTCCAAATGAGTTAGCATATTTTCCAATGGCCGTGATGTACACAAAGTACATGATCAAACCGGAAAATGCAGCCCAACCTTTTTCTTTTTTAGCTAAGGTGAAACTGATACCGACAGCAAACCAAATCGGTAGATAATTCATAAACAAGAAACCCATACCTGCCAACATATTGAATATCGAGTTCACAAACATTCCAAAGAAATTGGTTGCTGGTAACCATTGAGGCAGAATATAATTCATGAAAGCAAAACCAATCCCCACATAGAAACCCACCAAAACAAACAGTATGATAGGAACCATCATTGCCCCAGCAAATTGCTGAAGTCTTTCTTGTAATCTTTTCAAGTTCTTTCCTCCTTTTTTGTCTGAACTTACAATTGCATTCTAACATGTAGACATTAACGGAAATCCTAAGGTAATACTTCTTAGTAATGGTAAATTTGGACAAATAATTTTGAAATCCATATGTTATATTTAGAGTGTAAAAAGACAATGTTAACACCTCGTAGCATACAGGTCCTCAAACGCATCTTAATAAATGAACAGATCTTCACGTTCAGACAGATCGCAAACGAACTTGACCTTTCCGAAAAAACAGTCCGTAATCAATTGGATGAAATCCAAGATTTTTTAATTCAGTATCATCTTATCCTTAAGACTATTCCTGGTACGGGTAGTATGATTACGGGGTTTGCTAATGATCGAGCTGATGCATATGCTGAGATCGTTGCAATACATCAAAGTAATCAACTCATTCGAACTAAAGATCGACTTACCATCATTTTATACCGTTTACTCAATAGTGACCGTGCTTGTTTCGTCCACGAGTTTGAAGAAATCCTCTTTGTCTCACGATCTTCTCTGTATAAAGATCTTAAAGATGCTGAAAACTGGTTGTCAAAAATGAAGATTGGCTTGGTTATTAATCGTAAGAAAGGCATCAGTCTGATTACAGGAGAGAAACGCACCAGACTGGCTTTAGTTAAACTACTAAGCGAGATAGATCTTGAATTTATCACCTTGTTTCCTCCGGATCTTCAGGAATATCTTCAAATCAAAATCGGTCATGAATCAAAGCATAATCACCTAGTTCAAGAGATGATTGAGAAACTTGAGAACAACAGTGGACAAGTATTTGAATCTGAGGAAGTTGAACGTCTTAGACTAAATTTATTGATTTCGTTTGATCGAATTAAGCATGGACACACGGTCAATTTAACTCAAGAAGTTCTTAAAAGGCTGCAAAATACATTATGGGTTAAATATCTGGCTGATTGTTTGGTTACAATTAAGCAAGGTTTCGGAATTGAACTTTCACCTGATGAACTTTACTATTTATGTGGAATATTTCTATCTTCAAAATCCAAACCAATAGATACACTTAGTCAAGACTCATTGTCTTTGACTGCTTCCATCATTGCAAGAGATTTCACAAAAATGGTTACAGATATCATCAACTTACCAAAATCATCCACTTTTTCTGAAGACATTAAGCAACATATTTTTATGGTTCTGCAAAAATCTCAATTCATATGGGAGTGTGTCAATCCAATTAAGGATCAAATCCGTGACCAATTCCCTAATTCATATCATTTAGCAACTAAAATTTCTCCATTGTTTTTAAAATATGCGAATTTAGAAATCAACGAAGATGAATCCGCTTATATTGCCATGCACATTATGAGCGCACTTGAACAGTCAAGGAAACCTTTAAGAACATTGTTTGTTTTTGATAAGACTCCTTTGGAAGTACGCTATGCTATTTCTATGATCAAGAATCATATTGCTGAAGTGAAAGTTATCAAGATCGTACAAACCAAAGAAATTACCAAAGAAATGATTGAAGATACTGAACTGATTTTAAGTTCTTATCCATTACCTAAATCCATCAATAAACCTAACTTTACAGTCCCCCTGATTCCAGACAACCGTTACCTTAATCAATTAAAAAGCCAGATTGCATTGCTTTATGAAACTTTAAATGATAATCGAATCATTGGTAAGTGAATATGACATCAGTCAAGCTACCAGCAGATACCTTTGATCACTATTTAATCAGCATGCTTGTCTTTGGAGTCAATTTGCAACAAGGTCAGCCTTTAATCATATTAGCAAATCTATGTGATAGTAAAACCGTAGAGCGAATCAAGAAACTAGCTTACTCCTTAAATTCAGCGGAAGTAGAAATCCTGTATTATCAATATTTCAAAAAGTATTCTGACGATTATCTCATAAAGAAAGCACAATCAAATTGGGCTTTCTTAAAACTAAATATGTTTGAAAGATTTTCAGGTGATGTCCATCAATCTGTACTGATAGATCAGTTTTCCATCTTTATGAAAAGTTTGAGTACTTTTTCACAGCACAGTTTGATCCAAAGTTGTTCTTCAGTTATTCCTTCTATCACATGGGCGAAAGCAGTATTTCCTAATCTACATGAGAGCGAAGCAATTCAACAATTGGGGAAATACCTAGTTTATGCGGCTCACTGTGATCAAGAGAAATATCTAGATCAATGTTCAAACCATTATCATGCTCTTTCAAAAAGAGTTCTTCAGCTCAATGAAGGACACATTAGAAAACTCACATTTAAAAGCAAAACCTGCGATCTGTTGATTGGGCTTAATGAAGATCATGTGTGGGTAGGTGGCCAGCAATTCGCAAATGGAATTGCTTATCTTCCTAACTTTCCAACTCAAGAAGCATTCACTGCCAATTCAAAATATAAAGTAAATGGTTGGCTCAAAATAACGAGACCTTTTCACTTCAAAGGCAAATTGATTAGCAACCTTAAACTTGAAATTATAGAAGGGCAAGTCATTCGTATCTTCTCAAATCAAAACACTGAGCAATTGGAAAAATATCTATTCGAGAAAGACCATCGTCGTTTTATCGGAGAGATTGCTTTGGTAGACCATGATAACCCAATTGCTAAACTAGAATTAATCTTTCAATGTGTATTATTAGATGAAAACTCAGTTTGTCATATCGCTTTAGGTAACGCCTATCCTGTGTGCAGTTTAAGTCATCAAAGTAATATAGATAATGATCTCATTAACATAAGCGATCTGCATCTTGATCTTATGATTGGTAGTGATGATCTCATCATTTCCGCTTATAATGGGCAACAATGGTTCTCAGTAAACCAATAAGGAGCATCATGGAACAATGTATCGCAGAAGAAAAAAGATTGACTTTGACGCATTTCACCAGTGAAGATGCTTATCGAATAGGTGTTATGATGGTAGAAAAAGCAATCAAAGAGGACTTACCTATAGGGATAGATATCACAGCATATGGAAAACAACTTTTCCATTTCAATAGCGATTTAGCTAGTCCTGATAATGATAACTGGCTTAGAAGAAAGAGAAACACCGTTATGCATTTTCATCACTCATCCAAGTATTTTTACCTAAAAGTTAATGGAGATCAAGATCTGATTCACTCTAAATATGGACTCTCAAAAGAGGATTACGCAACGATTCACGGTGGTTTTCCCATTAGGTTAATAGATGCCGGTGTAATTGGAGCAATCTGTGTCAGTGGAATGAAACCTGAACAAGATCATGAATTGATCACTGACACGCTCTATGCATATTATTCAATCGAAAAGGAGAAAGTTAATGTCTAAATTACTCAATGTTGGGGTTGTTGGAACCAGTGTTATCAGTACTGCTTTCATCAAAGCTGCCCAAGAAAGTCAATCCTTTAATATAAAAGCCTTATATTCTCGTGATTCACTAAAGGGAATGAATTTTTGTCAAACCTACCACATTGAGTCCCTTTACACCGAATATGAAACTTTACTTAAGGATGAATCACTACAGGTCATTTATATAGCTTCGCCTAACAACCTTCATTATCCACAGGCAAGAAGTGCTTTGTTAGCGGGAAAAGATGTCATTAGCGAGAAGCCTATGGTTTCTACATTACAAGAAGCACTAGAACTTCAAAAAATTTCTAGAAAGACCAATTGTTTTGTCGTTGAAGCCATAACTTCAAGAGCTTTACCTAATTTAGATGTTGTTAGAAAACATCTCTCTGAGATTGGAACCCTTCATCTCATCCAAGTTAGTATGGCTCAATATTCAGCGCGCTATACTCAACTAAAAGAAGGTATTTTGACTAATGTTTTTGATCCAGCGCATTCTGGAGGAGCTCTATACGACATAGGGATATATACTGTTTCTTTGGTTTTGTCCTTGTTTGGAAAACCAAGTAAAACAAACTATACAGCCAACTTATTCACCAATGGGATAGATACTTCAGGCATCCTATTAATGGAATATCCAACATTTAAAGCAGTCTGTAGTTTTGCAAAAGATAGCTTCGGATTGAACCAAGCTGTTTTTTCTGGTGATAAAGGATATCTTCAGATTATCGGCGCTGCAAGTTCAATTCCTCAAGTTCTTATGACTCTTGATAATCAAACAAGAGATCTTTCTATTGTTCAAAATGCAAATCCGCTTTATCAAGAAACTATTGTGTTCTCAGACCTTTTTAAAACAAGAAACATGATTCAATACCAATCGTTATTCGATCACTCCATTTGTTTAGCTGAGATTTTAGAGAACAGCAGAAAACAAGTTGGAATAGTTTTCTCAAAGACAGATGAGTAGAACTATAAATCAGAGTAACTAACATCCGTGTACTTTTAAATACATGACATCTCTTTAAGTAAGTTAAGAATAAACTTAATATAAAGTAAATTGCTTTGAGTATATTAGGAACTTTAGTAAAACTATAAAACACAAAGCAAAACCATCATTTTTATGATGGCTTAAGCGACTTTTGGTGGAAGTGAGAAGTGTTGGTCTTATCCCAGTGTTGTTTCAATATAGAATACCATTTAAGATTCTTCTTATACCACTTCAATCAACGAATCAATTGTCTACTTATTCACTTGATTAATAATAGGATATCCAGCGGGTTTACTATAAGGTAATCTGCTTTGGCTTCAAGCAACTCCATTCTTCCTCGAAAACCCCATTCAACACCAACTCCCAAAAGATTTGCATTATGTGCTGTAAAAATATCAACGGCTGAATCCCCTACGTAAAGTACTTCTTCTGGCTTCAATTCCATGGCTTCAAGAATGAGTAATGCTCCTTTGGGGTCAGGCTTCTTAGGTAAACCCTCCTGTTGACCGATTACTGAAACAAAATTGATTTTTGGAAAGTTCAAGTTAACTAATTTTTTTGTATAATCGTCTCGCTTATTGGAGTTGATACCCAATAGAATCCCCTGTTCTTGAAGTTCTAAAAGCAATTGTAAAACACCATCATACGGCTTAGTACAATTTGTATATTTCGAATCATAGAACTTTAAAAAGATTTTCAATGACTTTTGCACGTCATCCATTTCAGTGTTTTGAGGACAGCTATTCTGCATAAGACTAAGAAACCCACCACCGATTTTGTTCTTATATGTTTCTAAAGGATGTGTTGGATAGCCACACATCGTCAACGCATGATTTACGCTTGATCCAAGGTCCTCTAATGTATTTAAAAGTGTGCCGTCTAAATCAAAAATTATACCCTTTATCATCTGTTTCTCCATTAAAATATCGGATGACCTAAGCCATCCGATATTTTCTATAATTTTGTGATTGCAAATACCAGTTTGATTGGTTTCGCTTGGAAATTGACCAACTGATATTTGGTGTTGGCTGGGATGAAGAACGAATCTTCAGGATAGAGTTGGAATGATTCCAAGCGGTCTACCAAGTTGATTGTTACAGGTCCATCAACACAATACAAAGCTGCATCCCCTTCATGGGTATCCGGATCTGAACAACGAGGTCCGTACCCACCTGCGGGTAAAATAAATTCTCCAAAGTTTCCAAAGTCATTGCTAGTGATGAATCTCATCAGCATCGGATGGGCAGAACCATGTACGTTGTTGAGCTTGTTAGCATCTTTGATAGCATAAACTGCCTGAGGTGCTTTTCTCGCTTCTTTACCGTCAACCGGCCAGCATCCGATATGATCGGTTGACCCTTGTGTTGGAATGTCTTTGATGGCATTCTTCATGTTGGGCAACTTATCATTGTTAGGACCTTTATAGAACTTCGTTTCAAAGTCAGTAGGAATAACTGCTGGAGGAATATCCGCTCCCCAAGCTTTAGGCGTAATGAAGTAGAGCACGCGCGCTGTCTTGTCTGAAAAATTGTGCGCTTTGTGCCAAGCTTCCTGAGGCATATAAAGCCCTTCGCCGGTTTCTAAGTAAGCAAACTGTCCATTTCCGCTACGCTGAACGATTGGACCATTAAGAATATAATAAGATTCATCCCCTGGGTGAATATCCAAAGGATCAAAGGAACCACCAGGACCTAGTTCATAGATACCCAACATGAAGGTATCCGTTGTTACGATCGTGTAGGTATTGTCACTGGTAAATGCATTGTCAGGCGGATATAAAGCCATCGCGTAATCGCTTTTACGAATCAGTGTCGGCTTCTTTTCACTGGGTAAAAACGGAAATTTTTCAAGGATATCAATGAGTTTTGGCATGTGATATCTTATTCGCCTTCTACAGCTAAGTCTTCCAACTTAACGTTTCTTCTACCCAAAATCAAGAGTACTGTACTGACAGCGGTCCCGACAAGTAAGGCAACGGTAAACAGAACGATGTTGTTGCTCAAGAAGGATACGAAGTAACCACCATGAGGAGCAGCCATTGTCAAACCTAACAGATAAGAAGTAGCTGCACCGACAGCAGAACCAGCCATCAAGGCAGGAACGACTTTGATCGGATCAGCAGCAGCAAACGGAATGGCGAATTCTGAAATCATAGCCAAGCCACCAACTACGCAACCAGCAGTCGCTGCTTTTTCCGTCTTGGTATATTTGTTTTTAGCAATCAACATTGCGGCACCAATGGCCAATGGAGGCGTCATAGAAGCGATGAAGTTCGCAGCCATAGGCGCATAATTCCCGGCAGCAAAAGCAGCCAAAGCAAATGCGTAAGCAGCTTTATTGACTGGTCCACCCAAGTCAAATCCAAGCATAGCGCCTTGAATCAAACCAAGAATCAAGATACTACCACCTTGCAAACTGGTCAGCGAGGACAAAGTCCAAGCATTCAATGCAGCAACAGGACCACCCAAGATATACTGCATGATGGCACCAATGCCCAAGACAGAAAGGACAGGAATGATCAAAGTCGGCAATAAGGATCTTAAGGAAGGAATTATGGGAGTTTTCTTTAAAGCTTGTACCAAATAACCAGCAACGATACCAGCAATCAAGGCACCGATAAAACCAGAACCCTGAGCATCGGCCATCAAACCACCGACGAAACCGGCTGCCAAGCCAGGCTTGTCAGCAATAGAGAAGGCAATATAAGCTGCCAATACAGGAACCATCAAGGAGAAGGCTTTTTTGCCCCACCAGAAGATGTCTGTGGCGATGCCAGTTTTTTCATAGACGAAGATACCACCAAATGCAAATCCAATAGCAACCAAGATACCACCAGCAACAACAAATGGCAACATATAAGATACACCGGTAAGCAATGCTTGTTTAATGACTTTTAATTGTTCTTTCACAAGTTTTCTCCTTTTAGTGAATTCAATCAAATATAATGCTAGGTTTTTTAATTACTTCATGTGGAGAGGTTTTTTTGATTTTGTCTTTATACTTATCAAACCGATTGACCTTCGAAATTCCAACATCGTTGGCGAAGATAATCAGATCGGCTAACTCGATTTCTTGATCTGTCAATTTGTTCTCAATGCCTAAGGCACCTTGAATCTCCACTTTACACTTATATCCTCTGGCTTTGCATTCGTTCTTAATGGCCTCAGCGGACATATAAGAATGAGCAATGCCGGTGGCACATGACGTTACGGCGATGACAAACATGACTTTTCTCCTCTTCCTTTATAAGGAATACAGCTTTATTCCATCAATGATGTCATTGTAAGTCTTAGCCTTTTCAATGATATCGATAAACTCTTTATGTGCCAGTAAAGTTGCTAGAGTGGCTAGAGTCCTCATATAGTCTGCTCCCTGTTGTGTTTCAGGGATTGCCAACATGAAGATGTATTTAACCATGCCTTTTTCTCCACTACTGAGATATTCAAACATCTCATTACACACACAAACACCAATGGCCGGAATCTTTACTGTCGAGCTTTTTCCATGAGGCAGTGCGATATGCGAGCCCATATAGGTCGAGCCTAACGATTCCCGGTATTCAAGCGCAGTACGATATTCTTTTGCGCAGTCTACAATACCTTCCTTTTCAAAACGAACCGTCATAAATTCGAACATCTCATCTTTAGATTTAAAAGGTGAAACATCTAACAATACAAGATTCGGGAAGATGACTTGAGTCAGATCGATTTCAACCATCATTTTCTCCTATTTGTTTTGGAAGGTGATCATTACTTCTTTTGCATACGCCTTCATGAAGCGATACGCTTCTTCTGAAACTTCATGATACGGAATCTTTCCATTGGATTTTTCAATGGTTTCAGCCACATGTTGAGTAGTAGCTTTTGCCATATAAGAATAATAGTTAATTTTTGATACTCCTGCATTGATGGCTGCTCTGACTTGATCTGCATCAACTCCTGAACCTCCATGCATAACGATTCTGGTATTTTGATCTACTTTCTGGCGAATCGTTTTGACACGTTCAATATCAAGTTGTGGTTCTTCTGCATAGATACCATGAATGGTACCAAAACAGACTGCCAAAGCATCTACGCCGGTGCGTGCAGCAAATTCTGCTGCCTGATCTGGATCAGTAAATGATTTCTTGATTTCTTCTCGAGTCACCGGTTTTCCGCCATGTGAGTCTTGGTCAGTTGAGGTCATGATACCCAATTCTGCTTCAACAGTAATGCCCATTTTGTGAGCGACTTCCGTGAAAGCTTTCAGTTTGGTGACGTTTTCTTCGAAAGACAAGGCACTACAGTCATACATGATCGATGAAAATCCAGCGCGAAGAGCACGAAGCACGAAGCTATAGCTAGCCCCATGGTCCAAATGAACACAGACTGGAACTTTTGCCTGTTTGGCATATTCAACCATCTTTGGTCCAATGGATTCAATAGGAATAAGTGAGTCGTGAACTTCAGCATGATCGATGATAATGGGAACATTCAATTCTTCAGCAGCATCAACAACCGCTCTAAGTGTTTCGAGGTTTGGTGTATTAATACACCCGATCGCATAGTTTTTTTCCTCAGCAATCTTTAAAATTTCTTTCATGTTTACAAGCATAGTTTTCTCCAGTTTTGTTTAAAATTAGTTGGTGAGCAAGATTTCAATCAGGTTCTCAGTACTAGTCGAATGTTTAAGAGCATTGACACGTTCGTGATTACCGAAAAGTTCGTAGAACCGCTTAAAGAACTGACTGATATCTTCTTTTCTGTTGAAGTTGAACGCGATGATAAAGATCAGTTTGACTCGATCTTCGGAGGTCCACTCGACAGAATGTTTTAGGCGTATGACAGCAACACCGGATTTAATGACATGCTCTTTGTAACCATGAGGAATGGCAATCTCATCACCGATGGATGTTGGCGTACTGTTTTCTCGTTCCCAAATCTTTGATTCGAATTCTTTAGTAACAAATCCATTCTCTACTAATAACTCACAGCCTCTTGACAGCACTTCTTGTTTGTCCTTGGCATTAAGTTCAAGTAAAATCAATTTGTCTGAAAACACTTCTTTAAACACATCTTTGGTTATAACAACATGATTATGATCTTCAAGGAACTTTAGAATGAGTTCTAAATCTTTGGATGAAACAGCATTGCTAATCCGACAATAATCACCACCTGGCAATCCAATCGTGGATATGATCGTTGGTAATTTTGTTTGATCTTCCTTTTTAAACTGTTCCAGATCGATGACTCTGTCGACTTGTAGATTCATCATATTAGCTTCTATCTTCTGGGCGATATATTTTGAAGTGTTACTGTCTGAAGCTGTAACCAACCATGCCATGTACTTTTTGGCACTGTTGCTGGTGGCGTTGTTGATCAACATGACCACCCACGCAATGTCGTCTTGCGAAAATACAAAATTGAGCTCTTCCTCTATTTCAAATAAAGACGCAAGACACACGAAGTATAAGTTAGGATACCGTTCCTTAACGTCCCGGTGAATTTCATCCCAAATCAACATCTGATAACTGTTTCTGTAGGCTACTCTTTCAAAAAATAAGCTAAGATCATGGAGAAGCTCATGATTATTCGATATCTTCCCTGTGATGCTTAATACAGAGTCGATCTTTTCCATGAATTGTTTGGCAATCTCGACACAGTAAGCGGCAGATTCCCTGGGTGGATTTTTGAAGGTCCTCAAGACGAACAAGCGAGCCCCCAGAAACTGTTCTTCCAGTGTGAGATCACTAGAACATTTAACAAAATCTTTCAAGATAGAATGAGCAGCGGCACGGTAGGTTTCATCTACGAACAAAACATAAACACTACCTTTGTCCTTGATGATGTTGCCTAACTTGATTCGCCGCAAAGTCACTGCCAAATATTCTATGATTTGAGAGAAAGAGATATCGGTATACAGTACACCCAATTCTTCTTCAGCGTTTTTGACCCGTTGACATAATTTTACAAGATCGAAATCGGGATATTCTTTAGCCAGGTACTCGTAAGTCGCAACACTGATTCGACTATCAAGGCCAATGACGTTGCCAGTTTGTTCATGATGGATATCATAAGTATTGTTGAGATCAATCATTGCTTGGCGAATGTTGAATTCATTGCCCATCAAGGCAATGCCGACGTTTCGTTTGACTATCAAGGATATGTTATAGCGCTTTAGAATGTTTTCAATCATGGTCAGATCTTTTTGGATCGTATTTTTACTCACGAGCAACTCTTCAGAAAACAATTGAATGGTGTAATTAACGCTGTAATTAAACAACGCATCCAATATATATTTCTTACGATAGGCAAATGAGTCTGAGTTTTTTTGATCGTTTTCAAGATAAGCTTTTATCGTTTGGCGTTCTTCTTTTGAAGCATCAAGACACAAGCCCTTCTTGGGCACACTGAGTAACTTAACATCAAAGTGTTGTAGTTCTCGTTTTACGTCAGGCAAGTTATGCTTGATGCTACTGTTTGACACACCAACGATTTTCGACAAATCATCTACAGTAACGAATCCAAACACATCAATAAAACCACGTATGATTTTTTCGTGTAAAGAATCGATTTTCTTCTCCTCCTTTCTCATAAATCTAGGCAGATTTGCGTCCACGGAGCGACCATGAACAAATGATGGTGAGTAATTTTCCGGAATAACTCTGATTCAATGATACCGCATACATTTCGAACACAACATAGATGATACGTGACGATTTTGCACCATTAGATATTAATCCGGTTGTCTTTTATGTGTTATACATCTAGAGTATATCAAATAAAAAGCAGTGAAATCACTGCTTCAGCATATCTTGAAAAGATGTGCACAACGCATCTAGTATTAGATAACAACTTGTTGCACCAGCATCAAGGACACCTCTAGATCGTTCACCTAAACGAGAAGCTCTACCGATTTTTGCAACCATATCCTTAGTAGACAACCATCCTTCATGAGCTCCACTTCTCAGGATTTCTAAGGCTTCAGGAAAGGCTTGTATTTCAATTGCATGAGCATAGGCTGATAGTCCTGGAATCAAAGTATCCAACAACGATTTATCACCTTGCTTGGCATTTCCGATTTCCATAATGGCTTTGAGTCCATTTTCAAGCATGATACGAACATCATTTTTATCTAAAAACTCTTCCTTACATGCTAAACCCATTTCTTGAAAGAAAACCCCATATAATGGCCCCATAGACCCTCCAATATCATCCATGAGGGTATCACCAAGGATAATTAAACCTTCCGATAGGCTATACTGCTTGTTTTCGAGCTTTACTTTACACATTCCAAAGCCCTTGCTCATATTGACCCCATGATCACCGTCACCGATCAAGCCATCGATTTCGCTTAGATAGTCCTTGTTGTCCTGGATCGTTTTGATCAAGTTTAACAAAACCAGTGAGCCATCTTTTGTCGCAATCCTTTTCATTAGAATTGCTTCAACCCTACACTGTCGCATGGGACATCGATGCAAGCTTTCAGTTCATCATCCAATTTCATGATGGTTAATGTAATCCCATTCATTTCCAATGATGTGAAATAATTACCTACATATGAACGATAGATCTTGATGGCTTTTTCTTTTAAAAGGAGATCAACCTCATTGAAGAAGATATATTGTTCCATAACCGGAGTAGAACCCAAGCCTGAAATCAAGACAACAACCTCATCATTTGAAACAAACGGAAGATCAGGCAAAATAATATCGACCATTTCTTGGGCCATGGCTTTCGCTGTTCCTAAAGGTTCAATTGAAATCCCAGGTTCGCCATGATGGCCAATTCCAACTTCCATTTTTCCATCTTCTATCAGAAAGTTTGGATGACCAACTGCAGGAATCGTGCAAGGGGAAAGACCGATACCGACACTTCTTGTATAATCGATGGCTTTTTGAGCCGCATTGATAACTTCATCAAGTGAGCCGCCCATAGAAGCTTTGGCACCGCCAATTTTCCACATCAACACTTCTCCAGCAACGCCTCTACGCTTGTTTCTATCTTCATTTGGAGCAGATGGAACATCATCATTGGCTACCACTGTTTTAACAACGATACCATCACTTGAAGCTTTGCGCATTGCTAACTTAACATTCATGTTGTCACCGGCATAATTACCATATAACACCGCGACACCTTCACCGGCATCGGCAACTTTGATGGCTTCATAGAATGCCAGATGTGTCGGAGATGAAAAGATTTCACCCACCGCGACCGCATCACACAAGTTTTTGCCAATGTATCCAATAAAGGCTGGTTTATGACCAGAACCTCCACCGGTCACGATACCGACCTTGTTTTTGACAGGGGCATATTTATAACTTAAAACATGGGTATTATCATGTGCCTTAACCAATTGATCATTGACTTTGACAAACCCTTTCAACATTTCTTCGACAACTAAATTTGGATCATTGATGATTCTGTTCATAGGATCTCCTTATC
>CAZXTB010000003.1:0-1163 GCA_964643535.1 uncultured Erysipelotrichaceae bacterium
GAATCGATCTTAGACCAGAAGCGAAGGTGAGGCCTGCTCTTGGATTAACTTGAACTTGAGTGATGTTGTTGAAACGACGTTCAATAGGATCTTCAACGGTAACGATGTTGATGGTAGGTTTGGTAATACTACTCAACATCGAATATAAGGTGGTTGTTTTACCCGATCCTGTAGGACCTGTAACGAGGATAATTCCATTTGGGATATGAAGAGATTTCTCAAGTAAATCTAAGGTATGAGCTGAGAGCCCAAGAGCTTTCATATCATAGTCTATGGCTCTATTGGCGCCCAATAGACGCATAACGATCTTTTCTCCATAAGGAGTAGGTAAACTGGATACACGCATATCCACATGGATATAGTCGGTTCTAATGTTGAAACTACCATCTTGAGGAACTCGCTTTTCAGCGATGTTCATTCCAGAGATGATCGTGATACGAGTGGTTAATAAACCATGGATGTCTTTTGAGAAAGTAGAATGTTCGACGAGATCTCCATCGACTCTGAAACGGACTCTGGTATGGCCTTCTTCTGGTTCAATATGGATATCGGAAGCATTTTCTTGATAGGCTTCTTGAACTAAGGAATTAACCAACTTAACGATAGGAGCAGAGTCTACACGTTCAACGATGGCTGCTTGTTCATCTCTTTCGGGATTGATTTCTAGATTGATCTCTCCATATTCAGAACGAATGTCTTCGATGATTTCATCCGCATTACGTTTTGAATAGACACGGTCGATACATTTATCAACTTCTGTCCCAAGAGAAAGTACAGTCATTACTTCCATATTGGTGACCATACTGATGTCTTCTAAACAAGCGAAATCCAAAGGATCACTGGTGATGATGTTTAGGTGACCTTCTCGAATATTGAGCGGAACGATACGGTACTTTCTAGCTAAAGATTCAGGAACCAGTCTAACGGTTTCTAAATCGATCGAAAATAATGGGTTCTCAAGGAAATCGACTTTAAGACGCCTAGCTAAGGCTTTCATAATGTCAACTTCTTCAACGAAGCCCAATTCGATAATAACAGCCCCTAAACGTTTCTTAGATATCTTTTGGTTCTCTAAGGCTTGGTTTAGTTCTTGTTCATTAATAACCTTCTCTTCAAGTAAGATTTGACCTAAGGGTAATGATTTCACGGTGATCGCTCCTTGT
>CAZXTB010000003.1:1173-18797 GCA_964643535.1 uncultured Erysipelotrichaceae bacterium
TTAAGGTTTCTCAATCGAGTATAAATCAATCGAAATGAAGGCTTCACCCGTTAAATTATCTCGAGTAGAAGTAGATACATAAACGGTTGTATTCCAATTAACGATGGCATCTAAGACCTCAACATAATCAACATAAGAACTTGTGAACGTAAAGTTAACATTGGTCAAGACCAATTCAGAATCTGTCACAGGGATAGAGGATTGTGACGTATTCATTCCATGATAACTATCAATCAGTTCTTTTAGTTTATACACGTAGCCGAGTTTCTCAAAAGTAGGAAGATTCGGAGCAGATATGATTGGATCGTTGACGATCCATGATCTTATCTTAATGTCATTGATGACTAAGACTGGCAACAGTCTTTGTTCAAATTCTTCTGATGACAAGGTAGATTCAATCAAAGAGAATTCTAGATTAACATCAGATAATGCATCTGCTATTTTCTGATCAAGACCTGTTCCATTCAACAATTCAGCTTCAATCAATAGCTTTTGGTCATTCAATGAAGCATTCAATGTTTTACGAGAATCGATCGATGATTGTAGAGGCATAAGAACAAACACAACAGTAAATGAGACAACGACAACATACAGTAAGAATGACAATAAATTTCGCTCACGGTTAGATATTTTCATTTTACTTACCTACTTTCATAGCAACAAGAACAGTTCCTACATATTTTCCTGAAGATTCTTCATAACCATAATAGATGGTGTCTTCAAAGAAATTAGTGTTTCTTAAGTTACGAGCAAATTCTGAAGGTCTTAGGTAGTTGGATGAGGTGGTTATTAAAGTGAGCCATTGACCATCAAAATCAATGGAGGTAATCTTTGTATCTGGTGGGATACATGAATTGATTTTATCCAACACAAGTGAATTGAGCTCAGGCATTGCGTCAAACGCAGCATTTAGCGATCTAATGTTGTTTAGGATCTCTTTTAGGTCGGCAAGCTGTCTTTGTTTAATGGCGATATCAGAGACTTGTTTAATGATGGTAGGATTACTGACATAAGCATTTAGCTGTTGATTGGTATCCTTGAGTCCTTGGTCTTCAAGGAATAACTTAAGACCATAGGCCGACATCAATATAATTGTTATTAAGAAGATTGCAATGAAATTCAAACCTTTTGAACTGCTGTTCTTTCTTTTTTTCTCAGATAACAGATAATTCTCAAGTAGATTAATATTGTCCTTTTTCATGGTTATTTCCTCAACGCAGCTCCAATCGCATTCATATAGGGCAGGAAGTTATCATCTCTCCCACTTAAGAAATCAGGTTTAGGATAGTTTTGAGTCTCTATCGAAAGATTTTCTGAAACACTCTCTTTAATGTCATTGATCAATGGATGATTTCCGAAGAAGACAATTTTTTTAATGCCGATTCGAGAAGGTCTTGTAAACTGATACTGAAGCATCTTATTGATATTATCTTCGATATCTCCAATCCATTCAGACTTTCGAGTTGGATCAACTTCATTGAGCTTAGTATTACGAATCAAAATGTATTTCTTGTTTTCAAACAAATAAAGCTTCATAATATCGTTTTCGATATCAGCGACCAAGGTTGGGTTCTCATCATCATATATATCGGATTTATGGACAAGTTTTATGACAGATGTCGTTGCGGTATCCACCACTTGGACTTTTAAATTGACTTTTGTACATAAACTGATGTAGGTTGATAAGGCTTTTTCCGAAATAGCAACGGCCAATAGACGAATGTGTGTTTTGTGGGCTTCAGTTGATTCATCAAGGATAACAAAATCGATGACGAAATCATGAGCAAGATCCATTGTGGCGATCATTTCGCTTCTTACCATGAACGGAATTCGTTTATCCTCTACTTTTGGGATGGTAAGTTCCCGATAAATGACAGAAGGATTATTTATACACAAGGTGCATTTTGTTTCTTTGATGTCATTTAATTCAAGAGCTGTGTTTAGAGCGAAAGCGACTGCTGCAGGATCAGTAATTCCCTTAGCATCGATCCAACCATCTTCTAAGTCGACGACACACGTCTTCTTATAATGGATACGATTTTTTGTTACAACGGTCTGAACAACAAGCATCTGTTTCAAACGAATTTCTATAGATAGTGGCATAGAGTGCTCCTTCTTTCCCTTTTTCTAAACTTGTCCAACGGAGTTATACATTGTAAAGATAGGCTGCATAATCGAAATGACGATAAAGGCGATGATGACACCCATAATAACAAGCATGGCTGGTTCAATCAAGGCAACCATACGTTGTAAAGCAGTTTCAGATTCACCATCGAAGTAGTCAGCTGTTTTAGACAATATGTCACCTAGAGATCCTGATTCTTCTCCAATAAAAAGCATGGAACTCAACATAGGATCAAAGGCTCCAGTATTAGCGATGGCTTTAGAGATGTATTCGCCTCTACTTACTTGAGTGATAACTTCATCAAAACGACGAACTAAGAAGGTGTTTCCAAGGACTTTACCCGTGATTTCGATCATATCAAGTGCTTGAACACCACTTAAATACAGGGAAGCAAAAGTACGTGCACAACGAGCAGAGTAAATGGTTCTATTCAGTTTACCGATGATGGGCATTGTCAATAGGAATCGATCTATCTCATATTTGACATCAGGCATTCTTAACGCGAAACGACCTCCTACAATAAGAAGGACAAGTACAATGAGGATGATGTACCATTGATGAATGACAAAACTACTAAAAGCCAAAAGAATTTTCGTTGTGGCTGGCATCTTATCTGCAGGAAACATATTGGTGATGGTAGGTAAGACAAAGGTAACCAAGACCAAGACAACAGAAATGGCCAATACAGATAGAATGACAGGATAAACCAAAGCTGCTTTAACCTTGTTGGACAATTTCATTTCTTTATCGAAATGATCTGCCATTCTATTCATAGAAGAATCTAAGGTTCCGCCGGCTTCGCCAGCAACGATCATATTAACCAAAAGAGAAGGGAACATACCTGGTTGTAGTTGCATGGCGATGGATAAGGAGTTTCCTTTTTGAACATCTTCATACAATTGTGAGAAAACTTTTCGACTTCGTGGACTGTCCGCTTTGTCTTGAATATTATGTAAGGACTGTGAGATAGGGATCCCAGCATTAAGCATTGTTCCTAATTGTCTACAAAAGATAACCAAACTTTTGAGTTTGAGTTTGCTTACTGTAGCAATATTTACGCCAAGTTCCTCATATCCCATACAAAATAAGCCCTTCGCATGAATTTGAGACATTAAGTGTTCTGGAGAGTCGGCACTCAATGTGTCGTTTACCGTATTCCCCGAAGCGTCTACCGCGTTAAAGCGGAATTTTGAAGGCATATGATGAGCTCCTTTCCCTTTTGAGCAGAATTATTCTATGGTAGCGGTTTTTGAAATAGTAATCGAAGGCTCTGGTGTAAAATCGGATAAATCGATGATATCGTCAGGAATGTAAGCATTTACTTCCGATCTCCAATAAAGTTCTGGTTTACTGTTCCCTGTAGCGCTTATGAAACTTCCAGCAACAATTGCCCCGTAGAACTCGGCGGAAGATTTCATTGCGACGATAGCTGTAGGTGCATACAGAAGAACTGCAGATGCAGAAGAACTTGGGCCAATAAATACATTGGCGGTAGTGTCACTGATCTTAACTGCATTAATTGCCAATGCGTTGGTTGCTACTGCACCACGCAAAGTCGAGTCATTTAAATCGATGTTCAAATTAGCACAAAGTAAGCTAAAATAGTATTTTCCAGAACTAAGTGATAATAGGACTGGTACGTTCTTACCACTAATTTTTTTGGTTAAGGCACCTACATAAATGGACATCTTAGTGGAATCACTAACATTCCCGACAATTCCTGTCGCGTTAATTTGAATTCGAGTATTAGTAGATGAGGAGCTAGTGTATGGTTTGACAAAGATAGTCAGTTTACCTGTGCCCGTAACCTTAAACTGGTTATTCAGCCATAAAGTATCAGTAACGATGGTGATATCACGGTTAACTTCCATAGTGAAGTTTGGTGCAAGATAAGTAATCTTGAAGTTGGGCACATAGAAAGTATCTTTCCCAGGATTCTCATCTCCGATATTATAGACAGTCGGAACAGTAAGATTACTTGATGATGTTATTTGAAGATCCCCATTCGAGTTGACAAGTGTGTAACTTTTTCCTGAGACAGTAAATGTTTTGGTTTTTAGCTTGCTCGTGTTTGAAGGTGCTGCGGGGATAACAATTGGATTAACAGTTGGGGAAGCCACCTGATGTATACCAGCACTACCACCACTTGTGATGTTATTGTTGTCAAAATCGACAACCTCATTTGGATCGGTACCTTCTGGAATATAGATTGCATCGACGGTTCCGTCTCTGAATGTGATCGCGGGGGTGTCATCAGAATTTGTTTGAATTTGACCATCAATAATTGCTCCGCCAACATCAATGGTTCCAACCGCAAATATGGCATCATCAAACGTTAATCCTGTGACATAACTGATACTAATGGTTTTGGATAATGTGCGATAGACATTGCCAATATAACCTGACGAATAAAGTTGATAACTGTGAACCGTTGGGTCGCTTACTGTCAAAGGAATAACCCACATCAAAGCCTGGGATGTCTTTCCTTTATTGTCCGAAAATGGAAGAATTTGTTTGTTATTTTCTGGGAAAGTTCCGGCATAGGCATCGATGGCTGCAAAAAATTGAATCGCGTTCGTATCTGGGGCAGTTGAATAATAAGTCTCAAACGACTGGGTCAGATAGTTGATGCCACCTTCGGCCACATAATAGGTTTCGGTATGCGAGGCCGCCTTTTGTGAGTTATTTAAATTGGTAACAGTGATAAAGACAACAGCAGAGATGATGATGGACATAATCAACAAAACGATCATAACCATTGTTAAAACAATACCGGATTGATTGAGTGATAATCTCTTCTTCAGATTTTTCATGATTATTCTCCTTTCCTAATAACGATTGAAGTATTGAATGTTAATGAACTGCTTTTGCTATCATTGATGGTCCTGACGAAGACTGTGATAACATCGCTGTCGTTTGTACAAGTAAAATCAGCAATACGATCTGTCAGGACAGCACCGTTTACAGTAAATGAGTTGGATGATAAATTAAAGACATCTTCTGAGGTTGTATAAACGATATGACAGCCATCGGAATCGTTATAAACGTTGGTAGCCTTTCTTAATGAAACATCCAAACGAGTAGACACTAAATTCAAACTGGCTTGATTCAAGGATTTTGTTTCATCCGTCTTATAGAAGTCTATACTCTGAAGTAAAATCGTAATAACAGTACCCAACAGTAAAGTTGTTACCGCAAGTACAATAATTAATTCAATCAAAGTGAATCCCTTTTTGTTTTTCATAGTTACCTAAACAGCAGGATTGTTTCAGCCTGCCCTTGTTGAGCATCATATGGATTATCAAGCTTTGTCACAGTGATCAGGGTTTTCGTCATCCCGGCTTGAGGGGAGTTTGCTGTAAATTCAATCACAGTTATGTAAACATCGTCTGTTTTGGTGAGAGTTGTAACCTGACCGGATATGGCCTTTTCTGTATACTGTGACGGATTAAGGAAGTCAATTGTTTCGCCAAGGCTGTTATTCAACGAATAGCCATAGATCTCTTCCATGACAGATTGAGCTTCGGAGGCGTTTTCAACGGATATTTTTGATACCGCATTTAATTTGATTCCAATTAAAAAAGCAGGAAAAATTCCTACGACTAAAATAGCAAAAATAGCCATTGCTATGATAACTTCTACGAATGTAAACCCCAACTTGGTTTTAGTCATTAGATCGAAGAATACCGATTTCCTTTCCGATAACAAAAACAATTCAATTGTGCAATTGACCGGTCATGGTTCAAACGAACTTTAGACGCCGAACTTTGTGTCCCACCCTTTCAGATGGTTTACCAAGATTATTATTAACTTATATAGGTTTATTATATCACTATTTTACTTTTGAATAGTATTCTTAATGATTAAAAACTGTGATTTTCTTGATTTTTAAAGCTAAAAAGAGATTGTTTTTAAAGAAATATTATGAAGCTAAAGAAAGAGCTTCTGATCCAAAATAGTTTGAGCTTAATTGTCCTATTATGCGGTCATATAAATTTTTGTTTAATTGGGTACAATCCTTTTTAAGTTTTGCACACGATGAGTTACAATAAGTTTAGGTTAACTTGAGTCATATCCAAAATAAGCTTACCAAGCTTCATACTGAAGAAATCACAAGAGAATATATTTATAATATTAATAATATTTATAATAGTATTAATTAAATGAATATATATATTGACAATATTAACTTATGAATGTATTATTCACTTATACAACTCATAAAATCGAAGGGGAACCTATGGAAAACGAAACAAATACTAAAAAACTATGGAATAAAGACTTTATATTATTTTGGCAAGGCAATGCTATTAGTGTTTTTGGAGATGTACTTTACAGTATCGCCATAGGCTTTTGGGTCTATCAGGAGACTGGATCGACGGGTCTTATGGGGGCAATGTCTTCAATAAGTATGTTTGTTGCGATGTTTTTAAATCCATTTACGGGGGCTTTAGTCGATAGAATCAACCGAAAAAAAGTGCTCATTATAGCCGATCTTATTAGAGGGCTATTGATGGTGATCGTAGGTTATTTAGCACTTCAGAAACAGTTAAGTGTTGAATTGGTTCTATTTACGGCCTTCATTGCTGCTTTATGTGGAACGATGTTTGGTCCAGCTTCGATGACTGTTTTTGTGGATTTGGTTCCCCATTCAGAGTTGGTTCGAGCTCAGTCCTTAAGTTCAGGAACGAATAATCTGATTAATTTCTTTGGGAAAGGAGTCTCAGGCGCATTATTGACCTTCTTTGGAGTTGGGCCAATGATCATCATCAATGGGTTCTCTTTTCTATATTGTGCAGGAGCCATACTATTCATTAAGGTTCCTAAAACAATTAAACAAGAATTAAATCAAAGCATAACCGTGAAACGAATTTTAAAAGATGTAGGTCAAGGGGCTAAAGATGCCCTTGCTACACCAGGTCTAAATGTGCTCTTGATTTCTGCTATGGCTGCTAATTTCTTAGGATCAGGTTATTCTGCTTTATTATTGCCCCTAGCTACCTTAAAAGGAATGAGTCTTACAGAGTATGGTTTATTCATAGGTTTAAGTTCAATGGCTGCGGTAATCGCTATGGCAGTCTTGGGTATCTTCAAAATTAAAGCGAAGTTTAAGATGCCTATATTCATCATTGCCTTCACTTTGAACACGATTCTGATAGTCATTGGTTTAATGGGTCAAGGTTTTATATGGTTAACGATTTTCTTCTTTCTAGGAGATTTTACGATGGTTATTGGGAATGCACTTCTAAATGCGACCATGATCTTGGCCATACCCCGTGATAAAAGAGCGACCGTCTTTGGTTTCGTTTCCTCTTTCTCAATTGCTGGTGTGGCATTATCTATGTTGAGCTATGGTTATCTAGCAGAGACGATTGACTTAAGTGTATTGGCAATCATTGGTACACTGGCATCCTTCTTCGCGATTATTCCTATTTTTATAAACAAAGGGATATGGAAAATCATGTCTCAAGAGAATACTCAAGAAGCTAGTCTATAAACTTTAAGCACCTTAGGGTGCTTTTTAGATTTTGCTTAATATTATGGGGGTATAATAAAGGAAAGAGATTCTCTTAAGGGGCAATATGGGGAGTGAACTAATTCAGTTGATTAAAAGAAGTTTTAAATGGATGTTTTTATTATGTGTGTTTGGGTTTGTATCGATCTTAATGATCAGCTCGTTTGTGGTCGATGAGATGAAAGGAAGCCTATACACGATTGAAACCATCGGTGATTTTGATGCGGATTGTGTATTAATCTTAGGGGCAGGAGTCAGCGCCAATAACACACCAAGCGCTATGCTTCAAGATCGTTTAGATAAAGGAATAGAGATTTCTAAAAATGATATTGAAAAGAAGCTTCTAATGAGTGGAGATCATGGGACCCTTGACTATGATGAGGTCAATGTTATGAAATCTGTTGCGATAAAGGCAGGCTTAAACTCATCAGACATCTTTATGGATCATGCGGGTTTTTCTACCTATGAAAGCTTGATAAGAGCCAGAGATGTTTTTGGGGTTAAAAAGGTCATTATCGTTTCTCAAAAAGAGCATTTATATCGAGCCTTATACATCGCTAGAGGATTAGGACTAGAAGCCATAGGGGTTGCGGCTGAACCTAAGGTCTATGGAGGTCAATTCGCTAGGGATGTTAGAGAAACCCTTGCTCGAGTAAAAGATGTGTTTACTGTTTTGATTAAACCTTTACCTAGCTATTTAGGAGACTCGATACCCATTACAGGAGATGGAGATATTACCAATGATAAGTAATATCCTTTAAAAGCATCGACGAATGGTTTATATTTAACATAACTTAAACGTTACGTAATAAACCTATTACAAGGAGAAAATATGTTGAAAAATTTAATTCAGTATGGGATTACTTTGGTTGTATTCTTTAGTATTGATATGCTGTGGTTAGGCATCGTTGCGAAAGATTTCTATGCGAAACATCTTGGGTATCTTATGGCTCCTAAAGTCAATTGGATCGCAGCCTTTGTCTTTTATCTATTATTTATCTTAGGCCTATTGGTTTTTGTCATTCAACCAGCTTTAGCGCTTGATTCTTGGAGTAAGCTCATTCTAACTGCTGCCTTATTTGGTTTGGTAACCTATGCCACATACGACCTAACCAACTTAGCTACACTGAAGGATTGGCCCCTATTAATAACCATCGTTGATCTTGCTTGGGGTATGAGTTTATCCGTTATTGTAGCTAGTCTAAGTGTCCTTATTTTGAAATTCATTGGATGATTTAGAAAGCGCTAAAAAGCCGACAGATTTTAATTAAAGCCATCCTGATAAAGTCGTGATACAATGTCTGTGAGGTAACCCATGAGAATCATCACTGATAGTGGCTCTATGATGAGCCAAGAACAAGCAAAATCCTTGAATATTACCGTCTTGCCTCTTCAAGTTGAGGTCAACGGTAAAAATTATCGCGATTATTTTGAGCTTAAGTCAGAGGATTTCGTTCAGATGATTAAGACCGCTGTTCCTAATTCCTCTCAACCTGCCATAGGAGAAGTTATGGCTGAATATGAAAAACCAGAACCTGCCTTACATATCGCCATGACCAAAGGTCTTAGTTCAACCTTTGACTCTGCTTTAGGCATCTGGAATCAGATGAACGTAAAACACATCACTTTATTTAATTCTAAAACTTTAGCGGGTACTCAAAAGTATTTGGTAGAGTTGGCAGCGAGATTATCAAACACCCATCCGGTTCAAGAAATCGTAGATCGAATGGAGATTTGTTTAGAATCTTGTCAGTCTTTCTTAGTTCCTGTTGATTTTGATTTCTTAAAAAGAGGAGGAAGATTAACCTCTACTGCAGCGATGTTAAGTGGTTTCCTACATTTGAAACCCATCGTAACTCAAGTTGAAGGCTCTCAAAAGCTAGAGAAGTTTGGGGTTGCGAGAACTTGGAGAAACGCCGCCGATGACATCATCGAACATATGGTCAAACAGGGTGTTGGTTTAACCCATAAGATCTATGTCTCACATGCACTTAATCTTGAAGTTGCACAATTGATGGTGAATAGAATCAAGGCTCGTTTTGAATCGATGGAAATTGAGATCCTACCTTTGTCACCTGTTATGATTACTCAAGGTGGACCAGGTTGTGTAGCAGTTCAGTATATCTTAAGAGATGATCGAGATTAATTGATTAAATCATAAACAAATGTTTAAACTAAAAGATAGATTTTCTATCTTTTTTTATTATGCATACTGGATTTTCATTGAGTTTAAACCCGAAGATTGGTTAAGTTAGAAGGTTCAAGTAAGGCACTTGACTTATGACTTGAGCTTAAGTAAACTATTGAAAACACGGAGAATCCCATGAAATACGGAATGCCTACTTTATTGGAGTTTGAAAACATTGAGACCAATGTAAAATACGCACAATCTTTAGGTTTAGACTTCGTTGAGATCAATTGTAATGTGCCTGAATTTCAAGTGGATGCTATGGATCCTTTTGAACTAAAGAAACTCAGTGAATCCAGTGGGATCTCATTTACTTTTCATCTGGATGAGTTTATGTCGATCACAGATCCCAATACTAAAATATCAGATGCGTATATCCAAAGCGTACTCAATTCGATAGAGTTTGCGAAAAAGGCAGACATCGATAGTTTAACGATGCATTTTATCAATGGGGTAGTTTTTACCTTGCCTGATAAGAAAGTCTATGTCTATGAGAAATATACAGCCTATTACTTAGAAAGATTGAGCATTTTTAGAAATAGAGTAACTGAAGCCATAGGAAATAGTAAAGTAAGAATCAACATTGAAAACGTAGGAGGCTTTGAGCCTTATATGAGAAAAGGTATTGAGTTACTCCTAGAAAGCCCTGTCTTTGGATTGACTTATGATTGTGGACACAATCATCGATATGACCATAAAGATTGGGACTTCTTACAGAAACATTCTAAGCGTATCAATCATATGCATGTCCATGATTGTAAAGGAAAAAGTGATCATCAACCTTTTGGGACAGGTGATCTTAATATTCCTCAAGAGATCGCCTTTGCTTCTCAATCTGCATCTAAAGCAGTCATTGAAGTCAAGACAGCTTCTGCCTTAAGCGAAACCGTAAAGACACTCAGGCTCTATCAAACATCTCATCTAGTAAAATAGTCTCTTGCGAGACTATTTTTTTATTTCTTTCATAAAGGCTTCCATTCGATCCAGCGCTTCTTGTATGTGTTGAAGGGAATAGGAATACGAGAAGCGAATATAGCCTTCTCCAGCTGCCCCAAAGGCATTGCCAGGGATAACTGCGACTTTCTTAGCTTGAAGTAAAGCACTACAGAAATCCATTGAACTTAGACCTGATGAACGTATATCTGGGAAAGCATAGAAAGCTCCCAATGGGGTCGCACAAGGTAAGCCCATCTTATTGAGTCGATCAACGACAAGGCGTCTTCTCATATTGTATTCTTCACGCATATGATGGATATCTTCATCACCGTTCTTAAGCGCTTCTATTCCCGCAAACTGAGAAATCGTTTGTGGACAAAGAATCGCATTGGAGTGATAAATCGAGATGTTCTTTATGATTTCTGGTGTTGAACACATGTAGCCTAATCGCCATCCTGTCATCGCATAAGCTTTTGAGAAGCCATTGATGAGGATGGTTTTTTCTCTCATTCCATCACATTGAGCGATGGACGCATGAGTTACCCCATAGGTAAGTTCACTGTAGATCTCATCTGAAATCACAACGATGTCTTTTAATCTTAAGATCTTAGCGATGGCTTCATAATCCTCATGGGTCATAACACCTCCAGTAGGATTAGAAGGATAATTAAGCACCAACATCTTCGTTTTATCTGTGATCGCAGCGCTTAGTGCTTCAGGGGTTAATTTAAAACCATTCTCAGCACTCGTTACGACAGGGACGATGCTTGCCCCACACATGACGATGATGGGGACATAGGTGATGTAGGCAGGGGTGATGATGATGACTTCATCGCCTGGATTAAGCAGGGTAATAAAGGCTGCTTCTAAAGCTTGTGAAGCCCCAACGGTAACGATGATCTCTGTAAGAGGATCATAGTCTAGATGATGTTTACGACTTAAGATCGAAGAGATTTCTTTTCTTAAGGATAAAAGTCCTCTAGAAGGGGTATAAAAGGTCTTGCCTAGTTGAATCGAATCAATGGCCGCTTGACGAATATGAAACGGGGTTGGGAAATCGGGTTCACCTACACTAAGTGATAAGATGCTTGGATCAGTCGCCAATTCCAGGTATTTGTGCAGCACACCTTCAGGAATCTTAGACAATCGTTCATTAAACTTAATGGGACTCATTCGCTTTTTAAAGTAGAACGAATGTCTTGAGTACTGCCATCCTCAAGAATGATTCCATCTTCTTTGTATTTGTTTAGGATAAAATGAGTGTTTGTCGATAAGACAGAATCTAAAGTAGCCAATCTTTTCGCAACGAAAGTTGCGACTTCTTGCATGGTTTTACCTTTTACGAAAACAGCTAAATCATAAGCTCCAGCCATCAAATAAACACTGTCGACCGCTTCTAAAGCGACCACTCTATCAGCGATGTCTTGGAAACCCAATTCTTTCATAGGGACAACTTTAAGCTCGATCATCGCATGAACAGGGGCATTGTCGACCTTTGATTCGTTACATACGGTTAAGTATCCTTTAATGATGCCTTCTTTTTCAAGAGCCTTGATTTTAGCAGCGGCTTCTTCTTCACTGATGCCCAGCATTACACCTAATTCAGCATTGCTTAGTCTTGCATTGTTTCTCAGTAGACTTAGGATCTTTTCCATTTTGGACCTCTTGATTCTATCTTTATTATATAGGAAAAACAGGGTCTTGGCACCCTTAAACAAGATCAAAACAAAGCATTTTTGATGACCTTATGAAACCTTATGGTTAAGACTTGAGTTCTTTACGCTATAATATTAAAGATATGAAACATAAAATGACAGAACAGCGCATGCTGGCGATTAACATTAGTTCACGATTTGCAGCCTATGCGGTTAATCTTGGGGTTCAGTTCTTCTTAACCCCCTACATCGTTATGGCTTTAGGAGCTGCGGAATATGGTTATCTAGGATTAGGACAAAACTTCATCTCTTATCTTGATATCTTTACCTTTGTGACCGCAGGGACCTTATTTCGCTTTGCGATGATCTCGTTTACTCAGAAAAACAAAGATGACGTCAATGCCTATTTCTCGAGTTCTGTATATTCCACATTAGGATATTTATTGGCCTTGATTATTCCTGTGGGCTATGCGATCTGGAGACTTCAGGATTTCATTAGAATCAATCCAGCGATCGTTGCGGATGTTCAGATCTTATTTGTCTTGTTGATGATCAACTTCGTGTTTAATACCTTCTTCTTGATTTTTAGAACAGGGACTCAGATGGTCAATAAGTTCTATTTGATTTCTATACGAGATTTCTTCTCGGTTATCTTAGAGACGGCACTCCTGTTAGGTATGTATGTCTTCTTTGAACCTAAAATCTATTACTTAGGAATATCTGCCGTTATCTTATCGGGATTGACGATGATTTATGATTTTGTCTTATTGAAAAAGTTCATTCCTAACCTAGAAATTAGAATCAAACATGTGAAGTGGACCAAACTAAGAGATATTACTTCATCAGGATTCTACATCATGGTCAAACAAACCAGCAATATCTTATTGGTTGGACTTGATCTCTTGTTTGCGAATACGATGGTATCTGAAATAGCGATGGGACAATTATCGATCGGTAAGATCTTGCCTAAAGCCATGCAAAGCCTCTTAACGATGGCGACAGGATCCTTTAATGTCATCTTCACAAGACTTTATGCTCAAAAGAGAATGGATCATTTATTGGTTCAAATCAAACGAGGAATCAAAGTACTAGGTACAGTTACGATGTTGCCTAATGTCATCTTGATCGTCTATGGCTTGCCTTTCTATAAACTATGGATTCCTACACAAAATTTTGAAGTGATCTATATCTTATCTGTTTTAACGGCGTTGGTATTGGTTATGACGGGGCTTATGTTTCCTCTACAATCTATTTTTACAATTACCAATCATTTAAAAGTAAACGCCATCGTTCATTTGATCTATGGGATGGTCTCCGTCTTAACGACCTATCTTTTCTTAAAATACACCAATTTTGGGGTATATGCGATTGCGGGGGTTTCTAGCTTTTATGGGATCTTATTACCCTTTGTCTTTCAGATGCCTTATGCGGCCCATTGTCTTGATCTACCGAAATTCACTTTCTTCCCCCTAATGTTTAGAAGTATCTTGACTTTCCTTGTCTTGGTCTTGTTTGGATTTGGGATGAGTCAAATTATGATGCCTACAACATGGATCCAGTTGATCCTCTCATGTGGGATCTTAGGTTTGGTTGGAGTAGGTGTTATATACCTCGTTTATTTTACAGCCGAAGAACGTGTTCATATCCTGTCTATCTTTGGCGTTAAAAAATGATCGATCGTATAGAGATTCAAAGAAAAATAGATGAGATTACCTTAGCTCAACGCGTACCTTGTATCGCTTTGGGCTTTTTAACATCCTCTTATACTGAAACCTGGATTTCAGGGAATAGAGCTTTGGTTCCACAAGTAGAAAAGCTTACAGAAGATACCCTCTTCGATATGGCTTCTTTGACCAAGGTCATCGTAACGACGACTTTGATGCTTAAATTGATTGAAGATAAGCGATTGAATCTAGAAACAAAAGTAAGTTCACTCTTAGCTGACTTTAAACACACTGAGATTACAGTGCTTCATTTATTGACCCATACCTCAGGATTGCCTGCGGATCATAAAGGGTATAGAGATCATTGTGGTAAAGAGGCCCTAAGGTCCTTCATTATGGATCTACCTTTATGTGAAGATCCTGATTCGAAAGTCATTTATACGGATTTTGGATTTATTCTTTTAGGATTCATCATTGAACGTTTAATGGGACCACTAGATGAAAGCGCAAAGAGATTTATCTTTGATCCTTTAAAGATGAAAGACAGTGGATATTGTCCTGTGGATAAGAATCGGTGTGCTCCTACTGAAAACAGTGCTCAAAGAGGATTGATCAGAGGTGTGGTTCATGATGGGAAAGCCTTCTGTTTAAACCAAGTAAGTGGTAATGCGGGCATCTTCTCAAGTCTAAAAGATACCCTCATCTTTACTAAGATGATCTTATCTGATGATCAACGTGTGCTTAATAACTCAACCAAAGCCCTTTTACATACGACCTATACAGCTTCTTTAGATCATCAAAGAACTTTAGGGTGGTATCGTCATGATGATTCTTGTAGCTTTGGAAGTCTTGCCTCTCAGGATGTTTTGTATCATACAGGCTTCTCTGGAACTTCGATCTATATCGATTTTGAGCGTCAACTTGCCATCGTTTTATTGACCAATCGAGTTCATCCTCATCGAGACAACGATCAGATACAATCCATAAGATCCATGATCCATGACTTGCTTATAATGACACAATAGGAGCCGTTGTCTTGGTGATCTATTAAAAACTGTGTAAATTAAGGCTATTTTGCGATATTTAAGCTAAAAAAATGCTTGTATTGTGTTTTCATAGGGGTGTATAATAAATATACACACTTTTAGGGGAACACGTGAATCCATTGATGCTTGGGATTTTTGCCTTCTTTGTATTGACGATGTTTGACTACAATAAGCTTAAGATGCTTCACCCGCTTTTAAACGGTTTATTTGCGGTCGGTGTTGGTTTAATCATCATCGCAACATTCTTGATCCTAAGTGTAGATTTGCCTCTGTTTACATTCCAAGCGACTCCATTATTATGGGTTGTATCAGGTCTAGGCTTTATCGAAATGATCTATGCCTTATTCTTTGCTCTCCCATTTAGTAAGACCTACGTTAAAACATCATCGAATTCAGAAATCATCACTACAGGTCTTTATGGTCTTTGTCGACACCCAGGTGTTTGGGGATTCTTTATATTCTATTTCTTCGCAGCTTTAGCCAGTGGAAACGGAAGTCTATTGATCGCAGCAGGTGTTTGGACATTTATGGATATCCTTCATGTATGGATCCAAGATTCCCTATTTTTCGTCAAGACCCTAAAAGGTTATACTCTATATAAGAAGACGACCCCCTTTCTATTCTTTGGAATCAAAGAACTTAGAAAGTTGATAAAACCATCAGAGGAAAAAGCGAATGAATTTTGATGAGCTGTTGAAGGCTAAAAAAACCGATGAAATCTGGGATCGCTATTGCGGTTTCTTAGATTTGTCTACTAAAGGTTTTATGGAGATTCAAAACAGTTTACTGATGGAACAAATCGGTCTTTTCAGTAAATCAGAATTGGGTAAAAAGATCCTCAATGGGAAACATCCTAGAACCATCGCTGAGTTTAGACAGATGTGTCCTTTAACCGAGTATGATGATTATGCGGATATCTTATTAAGTAAAGATGAAAAAATGTTGCCTTCCAAACCTATGGTTTGGATCGAAACCACCTGGGAAGGTGGAAAGGCTCCTATAAAAGTAGCGCCTTATTCAGAAGGTATGGTAGAGAACTATAAAGATGCTTGTTTAGCGTGCATCATTTTAGCGTCTAGTAAAGGCCGTGGTCAGTTTGATCTACCTTTAAATGCGAATTTCTTAAATGGGATGGCACCTATGCCTTATCTAACTGGTTTATTACCTGATGTGTTAGAAGGCGAATACACAGTCAATTTCTTTCCTCCTGCTAAAGAAGGAAATGCGATGAGCTTTAGCCAACGCAATAAAGAAGGCTTTAAGATGGGTCTTCAACAGGGTCTAGATCTCTTTTATGGTTTATCCTCTGTCATCGTACGTATGAGTGAACAATTCATCGATGGAAGTAAGAGTTCATCTAAAGTAAACTTAGGCCAATTCAAAGTCAGTCGTTTAGCCAACTATGGGAAAGCCAAAGTCATCGCTAAGGCTCAAAATCGTCCTGTTTATCCTAAAGACGTTTTTAATCTAAAAGGTTTCGTTTGTATCGGTACAGATACTTTACATTTTAAAAAGAAAATTGAACAATACTGGGGCATTCGTCCTTTAGAAGTCTTTGGGGGAACGGAAGTGACTTGTATTGCGATCGAATCTTGGGTCAAAGATGGCTTGATTTTATTGCCTAATGTATGTTACTACGAATTTATCCCAATGAGTGAATTCTATAAGAACCTTGAGAATCCTGCTCATCAGTGTAAGACCTATACGATGGATGAGATCAAAGAAGATGAATATTATGAACTCGTAATCACCACCTTTAAAGGCGGAGCTTTTGCTCGTTATAGAGTAGGCGACATCTTTAAGTATGAAATAGCCTCTGAGAAAAATGATGGGGTAAACTTACCTCATTTCCGCTACATCGATCGCGTTGATCCTGTCATCGATTTGGCTGGTTTTACCCGTATCACTGAAGCCACCATCAGAGAAGCCATTACCTTATCTCATTTACACATCGATGCCTGGTTTGCGAGAAAGTGCTATGACACACAAGCTAGACCTTACATCAACTTGACCATAGAAATAAATCATCCTCAAAATGAACCTGGGATCGATAATGCGGATCTCATCAAGGAACAACTTGAGATCTATTTCAAATACATCGACAGCGATTATGCGAATCTATATAAGATGTTGGGAATTGAGCCTTTAAAGGTCACCATTATCCCATCAGGAACCTTAGCTAAGTATCAATCAACGATTGCCCATCCGATGCAGAAAGTCAATCCTAACCACTTCGATGAAATCGAAGTGATGAAGCTTGCCTTTGGGTCAGGACAGCGCTCATGATGGATCAAATCTACATCTACATCTATTGGGGTATCCCAATTGTATCTTTAATTCTATCGTTTGGGATCTTCGTAATTTTAGCCCTGTCTAAAAGAGATAAAACCATAACTGCGTTTATGTTGATGGTCGCTTCGATGACAGCGTGGAGTTTCTCGACCTTGATGATGAAGATGAACATTACGCCTGGGACCTTATTTTGGCAGCGAACG
>CAZXTB010000004.1:0-17127 GCA_964643535.1 uncultured Erysipelotrichaceae bacterium
CTTTCGCTAAATGAAAAGGCATCTCAAAATGAGCTAAGGTAACCACAGGTTCTATCCCTAGTCTTAGCATCTCATCAAAGAGCTCATCATAGAACTTTAAACCTGCCTCATTGGGTTCTTCTTCATCTCCCTTAGGAAAGATCCTAGTCCACGCAATCGAGGTCCTAAAGGCTTTAAAACCCATCTCCTTAAACAAGGCAAGATCTTCTTTATATCGATGATAAAAATCTATGGCTTCATGGGTAGGATAATTCACCCCAGGAAGCGTCCCATCGGTGATCTGTCGTTTAACCCCATGAGCTCCTGCGCTCATCACATCGACGGTTGAAACACCTTTCCCATCAGCGTCCCAAGCCCCTTCCAATTGATTGGCCGCAACGGCTCCACCCCATAAAAAAGTTTCATTAATTTTCTTAGTCATGGCTATCTCCTTAGTATACTTTTCATTTTACCAAAAACGCTTTCGTAATGTAGAATAAATGATATAATTTATTCGATGAAAACACCAAAAACCTTCATAATTGCTTTATTGGCTTTATCTGTATTGTCTGCTTGTACAAAGAAAGAAGAACCTGAACCTTCTACCTTACATTGTAAAAGCATTGGTTTTACCTATACTTTAGAAAGTCTTACCTACGATTTGGTTTGGTCAGATGAATTTGACGGAACTGAAGTCAATCTCGATAATTGGAGTTATGAGACAGGAGCCAGTGGTTGGGGCAACAATGAACTTCAATACTACACCAACGGCTTAAACTCCAGTGTAAAAGATGGTTTCTTAACCATAGAGATCAGAAAAGAATCCTATGAGGGTGCTTCTTACACCTCCTCTAGAATGGTAAGTCGACAAAAAGCTGATTTTACTTACGGTAAGTTTGAGGTTAGAGCGAAAATGCCTCAATTGTTGGGATCTTGGTCAGCCATCTGGATGATGCCTACCTCTTCTTCTAGCTATGGAGCTTGGCCTAATTCAGGGGAGATCGATATTATGGAGTCGGTAGGTTATGTCCCTAACACCATGTATGGGACTGTTCATACCTCCTCTTTCAATCATAAAAAAGGAACACAAAAAGGATTTACCTTACCTAATATAAATGTCGCAGATGAATATCATATTTATACTGTAGAGTGGTTACCTGATCAGATAAGATTTAGTGTAGATGGCGTCTTTAAGTATCGTTTCAAACCTGGACTCTATTTGGATTGTCCTACCTATAGTCAATGGCCTTTCGACAAGAACTTCTTTATGATTCTAAACACAGCAGTTGGGGGTTCTTGGGGAGGTGCCAAAGGCGTCAGTGAAACAGGTTGGCCCATCTCGATGAGTGTCGATTATGTCCGTGTTTATCAAGCCAAGGAAATGCCTGCGATCATCGCCTCAAAAAAATAAAGCTCATTGAGCTTTTTTTGAGTATAAATAAGCACACTATTTATTCTAAGATAGAGCTCATTTTTGTTAAGAAAGGTCGCCTTTTCACGAAGTTAATTAATCTAATACATTTTCATAGATAAATTGAACTTTATATATTGAATTGACATATAAAAGTTATAGAATAGGATTAGGAGCGTATAAAAAATGAGAAAAATAATAATCTTGTTTTTATCTTTATGGCTTATCATTGGTTTTCAGAATTCAAAGGTCTTCGCATTAGGCAGTGGGACCCTTCTAGATCCTTGGCAAATCTTTACAGTTGATGACTTAAAAGCCATTGGAACGGTCGGAGATTGGGATGATGCCTATGTCTTAATGAATGATCTAGACATAAGTTTGGAAGACTGGACAGCGCTAGGAACTTCTGGAGCTCACCTATTTAGCGGAGTCTTTGATGGAGACAATCACACCATCACGGGACTTACCATCAATCTAATTGATACTACTTCTAATGTTGTTTCAACCGGTTTATTCTATGGTTTTGGAGCTGCAACCATTCGAAAATTGAATTTAACCGATGTCGACATCCAAGTCAGCGTCACTGATTCAGATCTTTATGTGGGTGCCTTAGTTGGCTTTGCCCAGCTTGCTGATGGGGAGAAACTCTTAATTGATCAAACATCCATCTCTGGGAATATGAATGTAACTTATCACTATGACACTTTCGAATCCCATCACCGTTTTGTCGGAGGCATGGTTGGGGAAGTCATTGGCGATAACAACCCTTTGTTTGCCTCTATGATTTCTAACAATTTCATGATGATGGACGTAAATTTCACTGTAGATCAGAATATATCCGGATGGTATCAGTATGAAGGCGAATGTGCCATAGGTGGCTTTGTTGGAAAAGCCGATGATCTTTTATTTCAGTCAAATGTCTTAGATCAATCCAATTTAGGATTTAGCACGGATCTACCCCACGATGAATGGACCGAATTTTATTTGGGTGGTATCGTTGGGCTCTATTCAACGGAGACAGATTTTGCCACATCAGATATGAATGTATTCCTTGATAATACGGTTAGATCAAGCGTTATCGATGGAATCGGACATGTAGGCGGTTTTGTGGGATCTTATGTCAGTTCAATTGATAATAAAGTCCGTGAAGCTGCGTTAAATGACGTTATCATAAAAGGTTATTATCGTGTTGGAGGTATTATGGGAGTGGGTGAACATCTCTCACTGGAGAATGTTAGAATCAAAACACTTTCGATGACCATCTATGCTGAAAACAACACTTATTATGGAGGCATTGTCGCTTATGGTACCAATCTTAACTTTAAGGGGATTGTATCAATTGATGGATTCATCTTCAGAAAATCCGATGTTGAACATTATATTGGCACTGTAGGATCGTTAGCTGGGATTCTGGAAGAATGCGTAAGCGATGCATTCATCACTGTAAAAAACATCGACATCATCGCTGGTAACAACGTCGGTGGATTAATCGGTAGTGCTTATAACGTCACTTTGAATCAAGCAACCGTAAGCGATGCTCAGCTCTCTGGTGATAACCAAGTTGGAGGAATCATCGGTGGTTCTGCTAATGGAACACTTTCCTTAAGTAATGTTTCCTTTGAGGGAACTCTTCAAGGCAATGGCAGAGTTGGGGGAATCGTTGGTTATACAGACACAAAGACGATCATCGATCATGCGATGGTTTTAGGAGACATCACCATTAACGGCTATTATGCTGGAGGGATTGTTGGAAAATCAATCTCGAACTGGGATGATGATGATACTCTGACCATCACTGACTCCTATGCTCGTCCTACCATTTATTACACAGCTAATGCCTATGGTATTGGTGGAATCATCGGTTGTGGAACCTTTACAATCAATCAAAATAGCAATCCGATTCATTTGACTGATGTCTATTATGCCGGTGAGTTGATCTTTGTTCCTGATGATGAACATGAAACCTTTGAACATTCAAGCACCTTATCACCTATCCTAGGGTGGGATGCATCCCCCAATTTTAACCACTTATTCAGCCATGTCTATTATGATTCTACCCTCTATACTGGATCTAATACGACAGGTGTCGGCACAGCCAAAACGACCGTCGAATTGATGCAGAAAACAGGTTATGTAGGATTTGATTTTACAGGTCTAGACAATTGGTTTATCACTAGTGGTCTCAATGATGGTTATGCGACCTTTAATCCTGGATTGATTCGTATTGATTTTCTCGATACAGACGGAACACTGTTAGAAGTTCTCATCATCGATCCAAACTCACCTGTCAGCCCCATCGAGGATCCTAAACGTACAGGTTATGTCTTTGATAAATGGCTTGATGAAGATGATAATCCTTTTGATTTCAATACTTTACTGAATAGTTCACTCATCTTGAAATCAAGTTATAAAGAAGAACTACCAGATACAGGATCTCATGATAGCTCAATACTATTGCTCTTAGGTTTGAGTCTAGGTTTTGGTTTAATATCACGCAAGAAAAAACATATTAAGATTTGAGTAGTATTCCTTCATAAAAACAAAACGTGGTCATCCACGTTTTATTTTGTTTAAGTATCGCTATTCAACTTATGGCTTATTTTGATGTTGTGATTCCACTATGAATATCAAATTGAACATTATCCATATCTCTATCCGTTAACAGTGAAGAAGTTAGATTTGCCTCGGATGTTTTTGGCCAAGTAACAGGTAACTTACCAGTAAAATTCACATCACCATACAAGACATCTGTAACGCCTTGAGCTTCAGTCCCAAACAGCCAACTCGCAACCAAGGCATCCCAATCCTTTAGATAAGGTTCTACAATTAAAGGTCTACCACTTAAAATCAAAGTCACCACTGGTTTATTTGATAAATGAGCCATTGTCAACGCAGATTCATTATCAGGATGAGCCAAGAGACCAGTCAAACTAAGATCTGGGGAGTCTCCTACCCCTTCAGCGTAAGCTTTCTCCGCCAAAACCATCACCACGACATCCGCTTTCGAGATGTCTTTTGGATCCGTATAGATATGACCTCCATTGGCTTCAGCTACTTCCGTAAAGGCTTCTAGAAGAGAAGTCGCATTGGGGAAATGAGCAGAGTCACTTTCACCTTGCCAAGAGAATGACCAACCTCCAGCTTGAAGGGCCACATTATCAACTCCTGGTCCAATAAGCAGAATATTAGCACTCTTATCTAGAGGTAAGACGCCTGTGTTTTTTAATAAGACCTGAGACTTAGAGACTGCTTCTCTGGCTAATACCTTATCACCTTCTAAATCTAAAACGGTGGTATTGGTCTGTTCATCGAAGAGACCTAATTTTTCTTTAGCTTTTAGAATACGAAGAACCGCATCATCGATTCTACTCATTTCGATGTCTTTATTATTCACTGCTCTTTTTAATGTTGAAAGCACTTCTACATATTGATAAGGGTCCATCAACATATCCACACCCGCATTCACAGAGTCTACGATTTGGTTGTATAAAGATCCTGGTAATTGATGAATGGCTTCCCAATCAGAAACAACAAAACCTTCAAAACCCAATTCTTCTTTTAGTACGGTAGTGATCCAATACGATGAGGCATGCATCTTATCCCCATTGATGGAACTAAAGGAAACCATGACACTTAACACATCCCCTTCATCAATGGCGGATAGATAAGGTAGTAAGTGAATCGATCTAACTGTTTCTTCATCCAACAAGGCATCGCCTTGATCAATTTGATAAGCTTTTTTTTCATCATCGAAGAAGGTTCCCCCATCCGCAAGGTAATGTTTGGCTGTCGCCATGACCCCTTGAGATTGAAGACCTTTAATAAAAGCTGTTCCTAAAGAACTTACGATCGTAGGGTTTTCTGAGAAACTTTCGTAGGTTCTTCCCCAACGAACATCTTGAACCACCGCTAAACAAGGCGCAAAATCCCATAGGATATGCGTCGCTTTAACTTGAACCCCAACTGCTTTTCCGATTCTTTCGAGAAGATCAGGATCATTGGTGGCACCTAGTCCAATATTATGAGGAAACAAAACAGCACCTAAAAGATTGTTGTTCCCATGGACCGCATCGATCCCATAGATGACAGGAATCGTAGAGCTTGAATTTTTCGAAGCAGATATATATCCATCGACCATTTTCTGCCAAGCTTCTAAGGTATTGGGAGTAGGATGAGATCCTCCTCCACTTAGTATCGAACCTAAGTTTAGATTGGTGACTTTGTTTTCACCTAATCCATTGCGTTCAGCTTGAATCATTTGACCTATTTTCTCATCTAAGGTCATCGCCGCAACTTTTTCCTCTAAGGTTTTAGGGGTATTGTCTACAGGTTTTGAACAGGCTGCTAAACTCAAGATCATAATCAATACAATAAGCATTCTTTTAACGATAGTCATTGGGTAAGATTCCTTTCTCTACGCAACTTTTAAAATTCCATCCACTATCCTTTTCTTCAATCGTATAGTTCCAAAAGACCCATCCATAAGCTCTTTCAAACGCTAAGAGCTGAGTTGCCCCTAAGGCACGTAGACCCAGGTTCTTATTGAAAGTATCACTTCCCTCAAAGTTCTTTGGGTCAAGTCCCAAGGACCATTCTCCGATGATACAGCGGGTATAAGAGGAGATCTCATCGATGAGGCTTATGTATGTTTCTAATGGGTATATGACATTCTTAGCGATCCCTGCTTGTTTAAATTTATCTTCAAACCCTTGATAGAGATGAAGATCTAAGATGACATTTTCTTTTCCAGAAAGAAAAGGTTTCCACGCTTTATTACGGAAGGCATCATGAAAAACAATCTCCGTTGAAGGTTTTAATACCTTCCTTAATCGTGTATAGGCTTCTTCATAAAAGGCTTCCATAAAAGAGATCTCATAGGTCCAATGAGGTTCATTTAAGACCTGCATACCCCATAAAGCAGGATGATCTTTATATCGTAAGGCAACTTTCTCTAAGATATGGATGGTCAATTCTAGGTTCTCTGGTTTAGTATGCCAAGTCAAAACCCCCAATTGTCCTCCATTATCAAATCCGTTTTGACAACCAGGGGCTGTATGAAGATCTAAAAGGACCTTTAAGTCATATTTGTTTGCCCAATCCATGATCTCATCAAGCTTCTCAACACAACCATAATAGGGTTCAATATCCCCAAACAACCAAAAAGGGTACGGTAAACGTACCACATTGATCCCATGATTCTTTAACCATTGAAAATCTGATTCAACGATAAAAGTACTTCTATGATCATCGAGCTGTTTCTTAAGATCCTTGGATTGAAGGCTAAACTGAGTTTCATCATAGCCTTCAATGCCTTTAAAAAGTGAAGGTCTCATCCAATATTCTAGTACCAACCAACCCCCAAGATTAACAGCTCGAATTTTATCCATTTTACTCTCCTGTAATCCCTGTTTTTTCAATACCTTCAACGAATTGTTTTTGAACAAATAGATACATGATCATCATTGGGGCCATCGTAATTAAGGTAGCCGCCATCTTATACGATTCATTTAACCTAAACTGCCCTCCTGGTGCACCAGGAATAGGGGCAGACAACTTCTCGAAGATAGAATCAAACAGACCCAATTGCATAGGCATCAGCTTTAGTGCGCTTCTCACAAAGGTACCAGTCACATAAGTTTCATTGTAGTTCCATACAAAAGCAAACAAGAAGACAGTGATGATGGTAGGAACAGACATCTTGAGGATGATGTGATAGAAGACCTGTAGATTGGTTGCCCCATCGATCTTAGCCGCTTCATCTAAAACAACAGGAATCATTTTAAAGAAGTTGTAGAAGATCAAAATCAAGATGGCTGAGTAAACACCTTGTCCAGCGATCGCCAACATCAATTGCGGAATAATGGTCCCAATCAATTTAAACTCTAGTATATTTTGAACCGTCGTAAACATCATCCAACGTGGAATAAGTACGACTGGGATAGGAATGATAAAGCTTAGTAAAACCATCCCAAACCAGAAACTCTTGAACTTGAATTCATAGCGCGCAAAGGCATAGCCCGTCATCGCTGAAATAAAGGTCTGAGCGATCGCAATGGCGCTTGAAAACCACAATGAGTTCAATAAGGTATTGGGCATACTCATGACTGTCCAGGCTACTTTTAAATTGATCAAAGTAGGACTGATTGGAATCCAATCGATCTTAGGATTGATGATGTCTGTTTGAGACATGAAAGTATAGGAGATCATCCTAATGAGTGGATATAGGAAAACATAAGCAATCGCAATCAAGAGGACATAAACGGCTGCCTTATAGAGCCATCCATCACTTAGGTTATACCCTAAGAGTTTCTTTTTCGCTAAGGTCTTAAATCGATTAAACTTTTCCATGTTTAGCCCCTCTCTTTCTAAAGAAGGCATTCCATTCTTGTTGACGTTTAACACGTTTTCTCATCTTCTGAAGTTTCTCTTCTTGTAGACGAACCACATCCACATATTGATAATCTTTAGAATGATCTTTCAAGATAAGGAAGGCAACCAACAATAAGAGTATGACCGCCAAAGAGTAGATCCACGCATAAGCAGAAGCCACACCCAAGCCTCCTACGGTATCGAAGATGGCGGATTGAATCATCCCATAGACGGGATTGATTGGAAACATCCCCAATTGAACGATGGTAAAAATCGTCGCAACCAAGATAATGGGCTTGATGATCGGTAAGGTGATCTTCCATAAGATCTGCCATCCTGTAGCCCCATCGATTTGAGCTGCTTCAAAAAGCTGTCCGTTGATCTTTTGTAGACCATTAAGGAACAAGACGATGGGTATTCCTGAGAACCACAAGACGATCGCAAAGTTACTAAATAAGAAACTTACGAGATCGGCTAGGAATGGACTATAACTATTGAGGATCTGAAAGATGAATACCCGTTGGACATTACCCAATTGAACAGTTCCACTGTTCATCAACTGAGTCATAACTGTTCCTGATATGACGATAACAGGCAAGAAATAGATGATTCTAAAGACCGTTCTAAACTTAAAGTTTCCGTTCATAAGTATGGCTAAAATCAAAGCCACGGTCACAATAACTGGGACATAGACCACTTCAGCCAAAACGAACTGAATCAAAGCAGGAGTAAAATTCGCATTACGTAAAAGCGCAGTCACATAGTTAGCGATCCCATTAAAGGTCGTTGTCCAACCCAAGACCGTAAGATTGACTTGATGAAAACTTAAATAGATCGTATAGATAAACGGGAAAGCTGTGAAGATAATGAATCCAATCAACCAAGGCATGAAGAAACGATAACCTGAACGACTGCTTATTTCTTTAAAGCCTTTGTTTTTCTTATTTTTTTTCTTTTTCATGCTTACTCCTCTAAGACCGTCGCCGATAAGGCTTGTATGATCTTTCCGTTTACCGTTAAGGCTGATTCGGTATAGTTGATAAGGATTTTCTTCCCATTATCATAGGTGTTGAGGATGAGCCCATTCTCTAGGACCTGTCTGTCGATCCATTGAGCTCCTATTACTTCTTTTAAGACACGATTCACATCCTTATAGATGGAGATGATGAGGGTCTTATATTCGGTGTATTCCGTTGAATAGAAACGGTTAGCGTTGGTTAAAGCCAGATTATAAGCAGGATCTTGAGATAAAACGAAGGAAGGATAAAGATTATAGTCGATCATACGCAAGACATCTTTAGGCGTATAGAAGGAGAAATTAGAATAAGGCGCATACATCTCCATCGATCCATTTAGGACCATTTGTAGGAAAGGTACGGTGTCTGTTTCCACAAGGAACTGCGTTGAGAAAACAGGTGTATTTAGATATCGATCGACGGAGTTCCATAAATAATCATTTGGATTGGTCATGGCGATCTTAAGTTGAGGGTCAAGAGACGCCAAGGCTTCTTGGTATAAAGCGATCGTCTCTTCAAGATAAACGGTCCCATTGTCATAATCACTGGTCAGCTTATTAGAGATGCCTTCGATGGTCAATGAAGCCACATCCAATTTAGCTAAGGCAGTCGATTGATTCTTAATCCAGGTCGCAGATTTGCTTGGTTTAGCGATCCCAAATAACTGAACAGGATATTCACCCCATAAACGAGTCTCAAGATACCAACTGTTGATATGACGTGCTGCTGAAGTATCGAAATTAACTTGATCTTTATGTATATCGACATAGTTTTGACTAAACGAAACATCATAACCATAGCTTGAACTTAATTCGATCAAAGCTTGATAAGCACTCTTAGAGCCAATCGAAGAAGACCATTCTGTTAAACCAGGATGACCTGAAGTAATCCCACCTGAAGACCAACCCAATAAACCAGAGTTGATTTTATAAACTTCATTTTCGTTGAGATCAGTGAGGATATTTCCAACGTCTTTTGCGGTCGTAACGATGACATCTTGTGTTCCTAAGACGCTCTTCTTCACATCTGCCATAACGAAGTCTAAACGAATCCCAATATCAGAAGCATTTTGATCATTGGAGTCATTTAATCCATCATGGGTCAATAAATAATCTCGATAGGTTAAAGCCATCCCCACATAATCCGCAGGACGATCTGAATCGTTGGCGAGGAATTCATAACGCATGGTGATGTCAAAGTGACGTCGTTCTTTCATCGTCGTAAAATAACCATCGCCTCGTTTATTGTAGACTTGATGATAAATGTAGTTGTATTCAAAGCGAGGATAAGCATAGGTGTAATAGGTTATGTCCTCTTCTGGAGAGACATACAAAGTCATATGTTCAGCCCCTTTTGTCGCAAAACCAACAAAAGCAGCTTGTCTATTCCCATGGGCAATCCCATAAACAGGCATCGATGGATTCTTAAACGGAAAGAAATTGGCTTCGTTGGTATAGTAGTAAGTGCTTTCCGCAGGATCGCTCCCATAGATATCCCCTACATAAGGAGATAAGCCAATGTTGCGATCTACGAAACGAATCAAAGCACCAGGTCCATCAGGAACCAAAACATAGCCATCGATCATCTCATTGGGAACTTCCTTTTTTAAGGATTTCTTTATTGGATCCCAATAGAGTTTCTGTCCACCAGAAGCCCCAAAGAAAGGCATCAACTGGATGGCTGCGAAGACAGTTTGACCATCGCCTGTGATTTCATCATCTCTGACTTCTAATTCAAAACCTTTCTCATCGAAAGTAATATGAACAGATACTTTTAATTGGATACTGGAGAAATTGATGTCGAGTCGATAATGAGTGGAGTCCCCATTCACCATCCCTAATTTACTGGTGACCCCTGTTTTAGAGGCACTAGATAGACGTTTAATTGAATTGGAGTCATCATAATACTCTACCGTGATCAATGAATTAGCGATCCCTGTATAGGTCGTATTTAAACGATCTTCTAGTGGAGCACAAGTGTTCTTTTGATCATCAGGAACCAAATCACAGGCATCTTCAAGATCCTTATTATAAGCGATATCGATCCCTGTCTTCCAGGTATAACCATTACGCTTATCAACGACAGAGATGACATCTCTTTCATCTTTAAAGTAGTATTTAAAATTACTGGTCTCATAAAGCAATTCAAAATCGCTTGGATCAGCACTCACATAAGTGATGGTGTCTGGAGGTAGTTTTGTATCATGAGCCGTTGGGATATACACCGCCATAATGGCTTGGACACTTAATACAACCGCACTTAATCCAAGCAAGACTTTTAGTTTAAGATGTCGCATTTCGCCAAGCCTCCTTAAATACTGCCTCAAAGAACATATAGACCTGTTCAGTCATCAAGATGACAATCAACAGGATAATCGCAATCAACAGCATAAACATTATCGTCATCACCAAGCTCTTAAAGGCAGCTTTGGTTTCATAATTGTGGATCTCTTGGATCCCTAAGAAGAGGTTGATCCCTGTCCAAATCATGGCGCCTTGTTCAATAACCTGAAGGAAGAAAGCTTCATTGTTGGTTAAGACATAAGATAAGCCAATGATCAAGACATAACCGATCATCATCGGTCCAAAACTATAAGCCATCATCTTAAACAAATCAAAGAAACCACCTTCTCCATCATTGATCGAAGAGACCAAGTAGTTACATAAGACAAACAACATCGTCAATGAGAAGAACCCAATGATGACGGCATTTAAATCGATGTCTTCGATTTGAATGAACTGATAGATGAAGCCTTTTCCTAAGGTATACCAAAGGAAGATAAGGAACACACTTAAGTAAACGATGACAGCACTAAGCAAGGATCCTACCTTCTTAGCTTTGATGTCATAGAAAGTATCGATTGGATGACGTATGACCTTCATAAACAATAAACAATCTGAAACAAATCTTAGGTTTAAGAATCGATGAATCGCTGCGTGTATTTTTAATAAAGTCTTGTTTTTCTTTCTAAACGAACGCGTTAATCTAACCAAGGCATACAACGCAATCAAAGAGCCTAAAATCAAAGTCAGTTGACTTTGAAGCCAAATGTTTCTTACTTCCCAATAGGCTTGAGAGAAACTATATCGATTGCCTGCAACCTTAAAGTGAAGCATGGCTTCTTCATATTGTTCCTGATAGAGAAGATTCATCCCGATCCCATTATGGGCAACCACAGACATTTGATTTAAACGAAGCACATCATTCCATATGACGGTAGCTTCATCATAGCGTCCTTCACTAAAAAGCTTTGTGGCTGAATAGATGCTTTGAGAATATTCTGTAGGTTGGAAAGACTGAATGAAAGACTTATCCGAATCCAAAGCCCAAATTCGTCCTTGGGAATCTACGACGATCGATACCAACGAGGAGAATAAACCCGCGATATCCGCTTCCCCATAACCTGAACCAAAGAAGAAAACAAACTGTCCATCGTTGGTATAAATGAAGATACGTCCGTTTTTAGAGGTCGCATAAATGATCCCATCTTTATCAACGGTAATGTCAGAAAAATCATCAGCTCCCCAAATAAAACCAGATGCCAACATATCTTGTCCAGCTGTATTGTGTTTCTTAAGCCCATGAAGATTACTTCCCATGGTGGTTGAATAAACGATCCCATCTGAATCTAAATAGACATTGGAGAAGGTCGTAGGAACTCTATTGGTTAAGGTTGCCTTTTGTTCATCGGTATAAAAGATATCTTGAAGCATCTGAACGATGTTAAGTTGAACCTTGTTGGAGGTAAAGTAGCCTAAGAATTCCCCACTACTGGACATCTGAATGATCCCGTTATAGACCCCTTCAGATTGGATGTATAAGTTGCCTCGATTATCCACTGCGACTTTCGCAGGTTTATAAGGGGTCTCACCGAAAGAGGCCGTGGTAGGACGATTGAATTGTTCTAGATAAGTTCCAGTTGAATCAAAATGAATGACAGCTCCTGCTGCAGGATCTGCTACATAAATATCCCCATTATCGGTAAGGAAAATACCCGTAGGACCTTTTAAAGATTCATGGGTAATGACTCTTACTAAAGTATCTGTGGTTATATCGTATTCAACGATACGACGGTTGTCTCGATCTGCGATATAGATGTGGTCATTCTTATCGATGGCCATATCCTGAGGACCTTTTAAACCTAAGGTAGAGACATTAAGCTGAGGTAAATACGCATCTTGTGTCCAAACCAAGTTGTATTTAAAATCTAAAGTACGGGTTGGTGAAGTCGCTGAAGAAGCACTCACATTGGTGGTTAAACAGACTAAGAGAACTAGGAATATGAAAGTGTTTTGTATCTTTTTCATATGGACCTACTTAATCCCTGAATGGGTCATGGTGTTCATGACTTTCGATTGAAGGATCATAAAAATCAATAGATTAGGTAAAAACATAATGAGCCCTGCTGCTGCAGCCATACCGGCTCCTGCGATGGTATTGGAAGAGGTCGTTAAGGTATTGAGATAAAAGGCAAAGGTCTTTAAGGTTTCATCGGAGATATAAAGCGAAGAACTTTCGGTCGCATTCCATACGACTTGGAAGGTTAAGATACCTACTGTCGCAAGGGCTGGTTTAACCAAAGGCATCACTATTTTAGTTAGGATCTGGAAATCATTGGCCCCATCCAGTTTAGCGGCTTCAATCAAGGCATCAGGGATATCATCCATGAATTGCTTGACTAAGAACAGCCCAATTGGCATCGCTAAAAGAGGAATGATATGAGCTAAGAAGTTATCGCTTAAACCCACATTCTTAATGATCAAGTAACGAGGAATCGCTACAGCGATCGGCACAAACATCAACGCGATTTGATTCAGCGAGAAGAGTTTACTCTTTAGTTTAAATTTCTTCTTACTTAAGACATAGGCACTTGACGCTGTGATGAGAATGTTCGCTAAGACAGTCACTGAAGTGACAATGATCGAGTTAAACAAATAACGAGACATCGGAACCCCTGTGGTCGATGAGGCTCTTAATAGATCCGTAAAATTCTTTAGGGTAGGTTTGATGACGAAAAAGCGAGGTGGAAACATAAACAGTTCATCTAAAGGTTTAAAGGCTTGATTTACGATATAGATGACAGGAAGCACCATAAACAAGGCCATAGGAACCAAGACCGCATAGAACTTAAGCTGAGACTTATCAAACCGCTTAGGGTTTATTTTAGTACCTTGGAATGCCATATTAGTCCCTTTCTCCAAACAGGCGGTAAGCAATTTTAGAGAATCCCCAGATGATCAAGAGTAACGCAACCGATATGGCTGCCGCATAACCCATCTCATATCGAATAAAACCATAGTCTTCAATATGATTGATGATGAGCTGTCCTGAGTATTGAGGCGTTGGATTGGTGCCTGATAGGGCTACTCCTATCCATCCACTGTTGAAGGCTCCTACAATCGCCATAACGGCTCCAAAGAGCATTTGGCTTCTCATCGATGGAATCGTAATGTAGATGACTTCTTGAAGTTTATTCTTGATCCCATCGATATAAGCTGCTTCATAAAGTTCTTCATTGGTATTTAAAATCCCTGCCAACATGGCTAGAAATCCAATCCCCATGGCTGACCATAACCCAACAACGATCATGATGTTCATGAGATATTGAGGTGATTGTAGAAACTGAATGGGTCTTACGATCCATCCCCATTGCATCAGTAAGGCATTGATGTATCCTGCCTCATCACCTGAGAATAAGGTTCTCCATACAACAGAGATAAAGACTCCCCCAACCATCGACGGTGTATACAAAGCCAAAGCGATGATCGTACGCATCTTAGGGGTAATCTGAGCCAACATCCAAGCTAAGATAAAGGATAAGAAGTAACCCCCAGGACCTATGATCAAAGCATATTTAAAGGTATTCGGTAAGACAAATTTCATAAAGACTTCATCTTGAGTCAACAACATGACATAGTTGAAGAAGCCTTTGAATTCAGGAACTTGAATCGTATTAAAGTACGTGAGTGATAAACCGATGGCCAAAGCCACTGGAATGGCCACAAACAAAGAGAACAACAAGGCATAAGGCAGAAGCATCAAGAAGATGGTTAGGTAATCATTGAAGGTACTTTCACCACCTTTATTGGCGATGATGTGTTTAAGTCGTTTAAAGGCTTTCATCTTAGTCTCCCTTCGCTGCATCGATTTGAGCTTGTATCCAATCGACACCTCGGATGACATAAGGTTTAGCGATACTGCCATCCACATTAAGATAACCAAATTCAATCATCTTACGTTTGATTTCACGATCGACGGTAATTTTTTGCATATCGATGGCGACTCTAATTGGGGTTCCTTCTAAAACAGTGGTATTCCAAATATCAGAAAGACTTCTTTCTAACATATAGCCCCCTGGTAAACGAGGAACGTCATTGATCCATTTAAACTGTTCTAGCATGATTCTTTTATCTGCCGCATCGATTGGGGCATTCTTGACGGCTTCTAGATTACTAGAAAGCCAGACATATTCAGGACCATAGGTCGATTGAAGTGAATAAGCGAAAGAGGTTTGAGTTTCTGTTGAGATCCACCATTTCATAAAGTCCCAGCTTTGAGTTGGATACTGAGTGCTCTTAAAGATGATGCCTGAAGTCCCATTGACGATGTCCCAACGTACAACTTCTCCCTGATCATTTTCAACCCCTGGATAAGGCGCTAAAGCCCATAGTCCAGTTAATTCAGAAGCCGCATTCTTGATTTGAAGATAAGTTGAGAAATCAGTGATCCCTACAGGTAAAGATCCAAAACGGAACCCATTATAGAAAGAAGCTACCTGTTCAGGAATCGCATATTTGATAAAAAGATCCGTCATAAACTTTAAGCCTTCTACTGTTTCAGGAGAATCGATGGCTGAACTATAACCATCTTGGGCATAGAGTTCTCCTCCATATTGATAGATGAAAGGACTGGTCTGATAATACCACTTCAAGGCTGTTCCTCCAGCCGTTAGATGATAGAAGTTCATCCCATATCGTTGAAGTTCAGGCAACATATCGATGACATCTTGCCAAGTATCAGGAACGGTTAAATCGATGTTTTCAAAGACATCTTTACGATAGATCAAGGCATGGAAATCAAGGGTCTCAGGAATGGCATACACCTGTTCATTTAAGACATAAGGTACCATCGATCCCGCAGGCATCTGTCCCACCGTCTTCCAAAAGTCAGGGAAAGAACTGAGTTGATAAGCAGCCCCTCTTATCGCAAAGTCATAAGGCATATAAGAAGGCAAACCTAAAGCAACATCTGGTGCTTGATTGGTCGCATTCGCTAGAATCAGTTTATTGACATCAGGCATAACCGAGATCTTAACTTTGATTCCGGTTTCTGATGTGAAGGTTTGATCGACCAGTTTCTGCATCGTATCGACATAAAGGATAGAACGATTGACCCATACATTAAGGACTTTAGGATCCTTTTTAGCGATGTATTTTTTAGACGTAAAGGAATTGATAAAGCTTAAGACTGAAGCACTGGCTTCATCCCATAAAGAGGCATTCTTAATCAAAGGTTGTTTATTCCCATAGAAGGCAAAACCATCCAACGATAAAGCTTGACCGTTGAGAGAGGTTAAGGTATTCCCCAACATTTCAGTAACGGAGCCTGTCGCAGAATACAGATCATCTAGATATAAAGGTAACTCATCTGGTTTCTCAAGCATTTTATCCAGTTTTACAACCGCTTTTAAGAGATAAGACAAGGCTGAAGAATTGATCCCATTGGGCGCATATACAGCCAAATCATTGATCAAAGAACTGATGAGGATCTTATAGCTTTCTAAGTTTTGTTGAGTCTCAGGTAAGAAAGTGGTCAATTTCCACGTTCTTTCACGATCGACATCTCTTCCTGTAATCTTACGAATATCCAGCGCAAACGCATTGATGTGCGCAATAAGATTTCTTATCGTACTTAGCTGTGAATTGATCGGTTCAGCTTCCGCCATAAATGTAATCGTATGGGTTCCAGCACTTAGGTTAAATAAGAATGGGGTCTTATCTTGACTCTGTAAGACTTCAATACCCCATGAACCTGAACCTGTATAGTCAAACGCATATGATGCGACTTCACTAAATGGAATCTCTCCATCGATTAAAATCGATCTAAAGACCTGATAGTCTGTCTTATCATTTAGATAATGCATCGATAAGGCATAAGCCCCAGCTGTTTTAACGTCGATGGTATAAGAAACAGATTGACCTGGTTTATTCCAAGCGACCCCATCGATAATATTAAGAAGTTTTGTTTTTACTGAATAAGGGGCGACAGAAGGTGAACCATAAGAACTCAATCTCACAAACGATGAATTCTTAGAAGCATATCGAATCGCATCGACCAAGATAGGATCACGAT
>CAZXTB010000005.1:0-1786 GCA_964643535.1 uncultured Erysipelotrichaceae bacterium
TCTTGAGACAGCCGCTAAAGAGCCTGTTTGACGATAGACATTGACTCTAAAACGAGCCACGTGAGGAATCGAAAACGAAAAATCATCATCGCCTTGATTGTTCAAGGTGTCTTTGGTGTGTCTATGGGCTAAGACATAGATCTCATTGATGAGGTTCTCACTACTCACTGGTAAAGTTTTCTCTTGGGTCAAGGGAGTTAGTTTATTGTTGACCTTGATTTCGATGGGACAACCCGCAACGATGAAGATGTCGGAAGCTTTGGCTAAGATGGCGCTTTGGATGATTTCTTGGATGTTCATTGGGGACCTTTCCAGATGGGATCTCCGTCTAGGGAGTAATCTTGATTGTTTTCTATTTTAAGCGTTTGACTTAAGATGATGAAATCATTGCCTGTTTTAATGGGGTTTACTTTAGCAATGATCGTTACGGTAAAGGCTCCTGAGGTCTTTACGATGGTAAAGGTGGTGTTTTCCCAGTTGAGTTCCGGATGAGATAAAGCGAATCCTGCGATCCAATTGGTTTGATTGATTCCTATGGGAAGAAACTGAAAGATAATCTCATATTCATTTCTGATTTGATTAAACAAGGCTAAGGCTGAGCTTTCTGCTTCATAACTGCTTTCGATTAAACTGAGACTTCGTTTAAGCGCTGTGTTTTCTGCTTTAGCGCTCATCAGCGATAAACTGGCGAAACTTAAGACACTCATGATGATCAAGACAGTTAGGATACTACTTAAGCCAAAGAGGCTTGGGGTCTTGTTTTTTCTCATGGGGTGACCTCAGATAAGACATTGACTTTTAGGTCAAGTAAAGTCTTGTCTTCTTTATCGGTCAATACGATTTGAGCTTCATGAAAATCAGTTCGAGTATCATAGGTGATCGATAAAGTATACTTGATGCCTTTTGAATTTAAATTCCCATTCAGGTCATAAGTCGTGATGATGGTTTTAAGGTCATTCTCGATAGGCCACTGGGTAAGTGGATTACGTAAAGCTTCTGCGTTCATGATGATCTCTTCTGAAAGTTTTCTTAAGACTTCTGTTTCTTTATGAAGCTGAGCTGAACTGGTGAAGATCGTAAAAGCTCCCACAAGCGAAACACTTAAGATGATCAAGCTCAACGAGAACTCTAAAAGAAAGAAATGAAATTGTTTATTTCTCATGAGGGCATCTCCAAAGCAATCAAGGTATATTTTAAAGTAATGGTTTGATTTGATGGATCAAGATACGTAATGGTGATCCCATGATTCTCTAAACGAAAGCTCAACTGACTTAGTTCTAAAATATCTTGAGATTCTAAAGGTTTGATCAAAGCACTTTCTGAGCTTTGTTCAACAAGATGGCCTTCATATTCATAAATCAAAGTGGTATAGCCATCTTGAACCAAACTTAAAGCTTGGATATTGTTTTGAGTAATGATGCTTATTAAACCTTGTCCATCGTGTTGTTTAATTCGATTGTTGAAATAGAGAAGGATACTGTGTCGATTTAAACTGAGACTATTTTCTTTGATCATGGTCGTATAGAATTGTGATCCATACAGGATCACAAAACCTGATCCTGTGATAAACAGGGTCATCAGTAATAAAGTCATCATGGTTTGTAGGGAAGATCTTTTCATCAAGGATTCCTCTCATAGACACTGACATCTGGTCTTATGTTGGCCCCAATCGTTTTATAGTAAACAAAGTAATGATCAGCACTGATCTGTATCCCATAATGATCGATGAGATAGTCGAGTTGAGCGGGATAGAATCCTTCTTGGGCGTAACATAAACTAAGGGCTC
>CAZXTB010000005.1:1796-15519 GCA_964643535.1 uncultured Erysipelotrichaceae bacterium
ACGACGTTCTTCTTGGGTCGATCTTTGAATCATGAACGAGAAAAAAACGAGACCCAAAATCATAAGTGGAAGAAGTAACCAACGAAGAGCTTTCATATTAGCTGAGTGAACTCATGATCCCAATCAAAGGAATGATGAGTGAAAATAGAACCAAGGCCACAAAACCACTGAGCGTCAGGATCAAGATCGGCTCAAATCGATTAAGGGTAACCATAAGGCTGTTTTCAGAATCTTCTAAAGTCTTTTGAGAAAGGTGTTCAAGGACCTCATCGGTCTTGCCTGTTTTATGGGCGATGTTTAAGGTGTTTTGAAGTAAAGGAGGATAAAGCGAAGCGCTTAAGAGTAAATCATATAGACCTTGAGAAGGCTTAAGTTCTTTAGATAAGCTTTCTAATTTCGTTTTTAAAGGACCTTCGCTGATTTGAGATATGGCTAAGTTTAGTGCTTCTCTTTGATTGAGTCCTGCTTTTAAAACCAATTGGGTCATAAAACTAAATCGAGCGAGATCTGCTTTCGCTTTTCGTTGAGGAAATAAACTTAAGATCTTATCGGCTAAATCAAGGGATTTATGTGTAAAAAAACTTTTAAGAGATTGAATGATGAGCCAGATCAGCGCAAAGCTTAAGAGGACAAGCGCTACGATAACGATGCCTTCTGAAATGAGTAGTAAGATCTCAATCCATGCATCCAAGGATCCACCTAAACTGGCATAGACCTCTCGAAAGACAGGAATGACCACAAAGCTTAAAACAGCCATGACCAAGATCAAGATACTCATCAACATCATCGGCATAAACATAATCTCTTTTAGGAAGGCTTTAGATTCGTTTTGTCGTTGATAGAAGTGAGCCAAGTGTGAAGACACTGCGCCTTCTTGACCAATCATCTCAGCTGCTTTTATGGCCAATACGGCCTCAAGTGGAAAATGACCATCCTTTTCCATCGCTAAAGAAAGTTTACCTGACTCTTTTAGATCGAGTTTAAGTTGATCGATCTTAAATTTCTTATCGTTGATAAGAAAGCTTAATCCATCTCTTAGATCCATCCCTGATTCATAGATTAAAGCCAATTGAGTCATGAATAGGCTTAAGATCTCATCGTCATAAACGCCATGCTTTCTCATAAAGTCTCCTTTCAATAGGTGAGTTTCTTCTGATATTTCCCAAAATAAGGCCCTTGAGCGTCAAAGGTAGGATCAATCCTTTTCCACGTTTCATTTTCAAAGTAAATGGAAGGATTGATCCAACCGACCCCATCGATGTAGGTCTCTACCCAAGCGTGATAGCCAGGATCGGTATAGCCTGTGATGAGTCGAGTTGGGATATGTTGAACCCTAAGCATTGCGGTCATCAGTGCCGCATAATCGAAACAGATGCCTTTGCGTTTGGTGTAGGCAAGATCAAGATTAGGAATCATAAAGGTAGACAAAGCCTCTTCGACTTTAGCGTAGTCATAGTCGATGTTGGTTACGATCCATTGATAGACATCATGAACTCGTTGTAGTTGGGTTTTAGAATCTTTAGTAAGCTCAAAGGATAATATCACAACCAAGGTATCTTGGCCATAATCGACAATTTGATTGGGATAAAGATAGATACTCAGCTCATCATCTAAAGTAACGCTAAGTTCTAAAGAGGCAGTAACACTATAGGCCGTATCTTCTTTTTGTTTAAGAGATCTGATCTTATAATCCCCTGATCCACTCATCAAAGGAAGGATCGTAAAGGCATCTTCGAAGAGGTCATAGGTGTAAGTAAGATCCCCTTGTATCACTTGGACCTTTTTCTTGATCCCATCACTGGGACCTTTTACACAGACATAGCCATCTTTACTGTTGGTGGTATCGATGATGACCCCATTCTTAGACAAGATATCGACTTGAGGACAAGAAGGCAAGAGGATCTCATCGATCGTGTATTGTTTACTTTCATTAGAGCTGCTTGGATAAGTTCTAAAGGGATTATAAAACTGAAGGACCACAAAAGAACCAACGCCTAAGAGAAGGACGATGATCAGAATAATAATGATGTTTCGTCTGCTTTTTATCATTATTTATACTCCCGTTTGTCCTTTCAATATTATAACACAAGGAACCATTGCTAAACTAAGGCGGTCCCTGCTTGAAATCCATTAAGTTTAAAACATTTTGAAGATAAAAGAGGCGTCCTTTGATATAATAAATGCTATGAAAGCATTAACCATAAGAACCTTAAGGTTCATCTCGACTCATCATTACGTTAAAGCCCTCCAGAAATCGATGGTTTCTGTGATTGGGATCAGTTTTATCGCAGGGATTTTAATGATCCTACAGAATCCACCGGTAAGTTCTTTAACCAATATAGAGTTCATTTCCGTTCATTGGGTCAACTTCGCCATAAACAATGCGGACCTTTTAAACTTATCGATTCAATTGACTTTAGGCATGATCGGTGTCTATACCTTAGTGGCCTTCATCATCACCTTGAGTCATCATTATCAACTCAATCCATTTCATCCCCTTGTATCGGGTTTGATCGCGTATTTATTACTCTCTGTAGGATTTATACCGAGTTTAAATGGACTTCGTTTAGATTTGACTTACTTAGGATATTCAGGGGTCTTTGTGGCCTTTATTCTAGGGATCTTGGTGGTAGAATTCATTCGATTCAGTCTTAAGGTCCTTGAGAAAATCAAATTAAGATCTAAGAATCCCAATCGATTAAGTCTACCGATAGAATCGACTTTAAGTTCTTTGATCATCATCGTTGTGGCTTTGATTGTGCGTTTCTTTCTTCAAGAAAACAATGTCTTATTACCTGATCTTATCTTCAACGCATTGACACCACTGCTTAGAAGTTCCAATACCATTTGGTTTGTCTTAACAGTGATTTTCTTCAGTAAGCTCTTATGGTTTATTGGGGTCAATGGGAACAGTTTGATCTTGTTGAGTTTAACCCCAATGATGGTTGTCTTTAGTGCGAAGAATCTCTTCGCTTATCAAAACGATCAAGCTTTACCGTATATTTTTGCGAGTGGGTTTATCTTCTTTGAATTTGGGGTCTTACCTTGTGTCACGGCGATCTTACTCTTCTCTAAAAACAAGGCTCATAAAAGCAGTGCTAAACTGGGTCTACTCCCTGCGATCTTTAATTTTCAAGAAACCTTGGTTGCGGGTTTACCCTTGACCTTTAATGGATTATTTCTCATTCCGTTTATTCTCTCAAGTGTCATCTCTTTAGGTGGTGCTTATTTAGCCATGACCTTCTATTGGGTCAATAAACCTTTGTTTGTCTTCTCAGAGGCTCTACCTGGTCTATTGGGGGCTTTCTTGAGCACTGTTGATTTAAGAGCCATCGTCTTATGGTTGGGCTTATTTAGTCTAAGCACTTTGGTCTATTATCCTTTTATTCGATATTCGAATTCAAAGGAAGCAAAGGCTCTAATTCCTAGCGAATAAACACACAAGGATTCTTGTGTTAAAATAAGAGTGAGGTAAAACTATGCAAAATTGGTTTTGGATCATCATCGCCTTAGTGACTTTAGGCCTTGAGATCGCCACAGTCGGTACTTTAGTGTCGATCTGGTTTTCGATTGGGGCAGTTGTGGCTTATGGGGCGAGCTTACTAAATTGGAGTTTCGAAATCCAATTGGTGGTCTTCATCACCGTCAGTATCTTAGCCTTTTTAACCATCCGTCCATTGGCGAAGAAATTTCTCTCCTCCAAACAAGTTGCCACCAACGCAGACCGTTACATCGGCCAGAAAATGACCGTGACAGAAGAGATTACCCAGGAAAGTTGGGGCGCTGTCATGATCCAAGGGGTTCGATGGAGTGCTCGTGAAGTGAATCATCAGACGGTTTTGGTGGGCGAAACCGTTAAAATCATTGCCTTAGAAGGCGCAAAACTATTGGTCAAGAAAGACCAATAAAGAAAGGAACCTATGGAATACATTGGTACAATTTTAACAATATTTTTTATACTAATGATTGTAGTCATTTTGAGTTCTTCCGTTAAGATCATTCCACAGTCTCATGCCTATGTCATTGAAAGATTAGGCGCTTATTCTCATACCTTACAGAAAGGTCTTCATATCATTTATCCGTTTATCGATCGCGTGGCTTTGGATGTTCCCTTGAAGGAACAAGTCTATGACTTTCCTCCTCAACCCGTTATCACAAAAGATAACGTCACGATGATGATCGATACGATCGTATTCTTCCAGATCTTAGATCCTAAGCTTTTCGCTTATGGGGTCCAAAATCCAATCAAAGCGATTGAAGCTTTATCCGCAACGACCTTAAGAAACATTATAGGGGATCTTGAACTCGATGATACCTTGACCTCAAGAGAAGTCATCAACACAAAGATGAGAGTCATCTTAGATGAAGCCACGGATCCTTGGGGCATAAAAGTAGGTCGTGTCGAAGTTAAAAACATCTTGCCTCCTAAAGACATCCAAGAAGCCATGGAAAAACAAATGCGTGCTGAACGTGAAAGACGTGCTGTTATCCTTACCGCTGAAGGGGAAAAGCGCGCTGTTATTTTGACCGCTGAAGGTGAAAAGGAATCGGTTGTATTACGCTCTGAAGCTAAGAAACAGTCCTTGATCGCTGAAGCTGAAGGTCAAGCCCAAGCGATGGAAAGAGTTTATCTCGCTCAATCACGTGGGATCGAAATGATCAAGAAAGCCAATCCTGGCCAAGCCTATCTAACTTTAAAAGGTTTTGAAGCTTTAGAAAAGGTCGCCAATGGTCAAGCCACTAAGATCATCATTCCTTCTGAACTACAGAACTTAGCTTCTGTCATAGGGGCTGCACAAGCCATCCTAAGTGAAGATAAGAAACCTGAAAAGAAAGAAGTAACGAAATAACGAACTAAGCATAACTTATGAACTAACTTTGATTTTTCTCAAAGTTAGTTCTTTTTTTAAGCAAGTTAACCTAAAAAAGACAAGAAGATAGGTTTTTTACCTTCTAAAGATTGTATTAAAGCTTGAGTAAGACTACACTAAAATTTGTTAATATGGAGAAAAAATGAAACTAGAGATAAAACAAATCAACAAGAGTTTTTCTGGGAAACAGGTCTTACACGATATTTCTTTTACCGTAACTTCAGGAAAAGCAATGGGATTTTTAGGTCGTAATGGGGCAGGTAAAACCACAACCATAAGAGCCTTGATGGATGTGTTTAAACCAGACAGTGGTGAATTCTTATTGGATGGGCAAGCTTTTGACCCCAGTACAAGCAGAGTTGGTTATCTACCTGAAGAACGAGGCCTCTATGGGAAAGAGAAGATCTTGCCTCAATTGATCTATTTTGCGACCTTAAGAGGAGCATCAACACAGGAAGCTAAAAAAAGTGCAGAGTACTGGTTAGAAAGATTTGGCTTAAGCTATGCGAAGAACCATAAGTTGGAGACCTTATCCAAAGGCAATCAACAGAAGGTCCAAATCGCCCAAGCTTTACTCAATGATCCAGATATTATTATTCTGGATGAACCCTTCAGTGGTTTAGATCCAGTCAATTCCATCGTTTTAGAAGAAGTCATTCAAGAATCCATCCGAAAAGGCAAATTGGTTATTTTCTCAAGTCATCAAATGGGCTATGTGGAAGCCTTCTGTGATGAGATCACCTTGATCGATCATGGACGTTTTATCCTAAGTGGAAATCTTCAAGAAATCAAAAGTACAATGGGTAACTCTAGATTAAGAGTGAGCTCTCTAGATAAAGATCCTTCGGATTTACATCAACAACTTTCCTCGCAGATCTCAGACATCTCCATTGAACAAGATGATCACTCCTTAATTATAGAATTGAAGAATCAAAAAACTAAACAACAGTTCTTAAAAGAATGTTTCGATAAAGGCATCCTCTTAGACAGTTATGGGCCTTATGAACCCTCTCTTCAAGAGCTCTTTATTAAACTGGTAGGAGAAGAAAATGCATAACACATTTAAAGTATTTAAGTTTGAACTCCAAAGCATCTATCATCGTAAATCGGTTCGTGTCGTGACGATCATTATGGCCATCGTCTTTTTTGCGGCGACCTGTATTCCAACGGTCTTAACGTTCTTTGAAGATAAGACTCCACCAGATGGGGAGACTCCGATCGTTGACTTGAAAGACTCAGGATTCCTGCTTATGGGTGAGGATCTCACCAAAGCAGAGTTGGTGGCTTTCGTTGGGGATAAAGTCGTCTTTTATACAGACGAAACAAGTTTAAGAAAAGCAGTTGAAGATGGCGACATCGATAGTGGTTTTGTGTTCTCAAGTGTTACCTCTTATAAGACCATTCTAAAAAACAAGGATATGGTCAATTATTCGTCTCAGATGGTCAATTATATCTTGACCACCATCAGTACAGATCGAAATCTACTGCTTGCGGGAATCGACCCCATCAAAGTAAAAGAAGCCTCTAACGTAAAAATAAATTCAACTGAAGAAATCTTAGGTAAAGATGCGAATCAAAGTTTCTTGATCAGTTATATCTTGATGTTTGCGGTGTATATGTTGGTGATCATGTATGGATCTTTTGTCTCCACTTCAGTCGCTCGTGAAAAAGACAATCGAACCATGGAGATCCTGATTACCTCAACGAAACCAGATGCTTTGATCGTAGGTAAGGTCTTGGCCAATGGCGTAGCGGGTCTAGCTCAATTCTTTTTGATTTTCAGCGTTGCGTTGATCGGATACTTCATCAATCAAGCGAGTTTTCCTACCTTCATCAATGAGATGTTGTTTGGATCCTTATCTTGGGATGCAGTCTTGGTTTTCTTGATGTTTACATCCTTAGGTTATCTTTTATACCTCTTCGTTTACGCCTCATTGGGATCCTTGGTGTCTAAACTTGAAGATGTCAGTAGTTCAGTATCGATGGTGACCTTATTGTTTATGGTGGCTTATTTAATGGCCAATCTAGGGTTGAATATGCCCAATAGTTTGATCATTAAGATTGCGTCATATTTTCCGTTTACAGCCATCCTTAGTATGCCCATACGTTATTTCTTAACGGAAGTATCCTTCATTGAGTTAAGTATTTCGATGATGATCATGGGCTTAACCACATGGGCTTTGGCCATATTCTCGATCAGGATCTATCGATTTGGATCTTTATCTTATGGGAATAAGATGAGTTTATTAAAGGCGATAAAGTCCATTCTTAAAAATGCCTAAGTAAGTTTTGAGTATAGAAATCGATCACAATATCGATTAAGGTATAATGATGAGGTGAACATGAATAAAAAACCATCCCCACTGAAGATCAGAAAAGCAAGGCCAAGTGACGCTCAAACGATATTGGATTATTTAGCGGTGATCGGATCAGAAAGCGATAATCTAACCTTTGGAGCTGAAGGTTTAGGCTATACGATCGAAGAAGAGATGAAGACAATAGAGACGATTCGAAAAAGCGAAAACTCAGTGATGTTTCTTGGGTTTATCGATAAGGCCTTGGTTTCTGTCGCCAATATAGGTGGTAAAAGTCGAGATCGTATGAAACACTACGCCACCTTAGGGATCTCCGTCAGACAGTCGGTTTGGAATCAAGGCGTAGGTAAAGCCATGATGGCCCAACTGATGGACTTTGCGGATAAGAATAAAGTGCTGGAAATAATTGATCTAGAGGTAAGAAGTGATAATACCCATGCGATCCATCTTTATAAATCCTTTGGGTTTGTTCAGTTTGGAGTCATGCCTAAGTTGATGAAGATCGATGGGCACTATTATGATACCTTAGTGATGATCAAAGAATTGGGAGTTAAACCATGATAGAAGCTAAACACATCAGTAAATCGTTTGTAAAATATGAAAAAGAAAAAGGCTTGATTGGAATGATCAAGGGCTTTGTGAATGCGAAGAAGGTCATTAAGAAGGCGGTAGACGATGTTTCCTTTACCATACAAGAAGGGGAAGTCATCGGCTATATCGGTGCCAATGGGGCTGGAAAAAGCACCACGATCAAAATGTTGACAGGGATCTTGACTCCTACTTCAGGTGAGATCTTAGTTGATGGGATCATCCCTTATAAAGATCGCGTTCGTAACGCTAGAAACATTGGGGTCGTCTTTGGACAAAGAACCCAGTTGTGGTGGGATCTTCCTTTAGTGGAATCTTTCTCGATCTTAAAAGAGATCTATCAAGTAAGCGACGAGGACTATAAAGCCCGTATGGAGATGTTTGAAGAGGTCCTTCAACTCAGTGAGTTTATCAAATCACCTGTAAGAACCCTCTCCTTGGGCCAACGTATGAGGGCCGATATCGCAGCCTCTTTGCTTCATAATCCTAAGATCTTATAACTAGATGAACCTACAATCGGATTAGATGTCAACGCTAAACTAAAAATGCGTCAAGCCATCAAGACGATGAATAAAACCTTTAAAACGACTGTCATCTTAACGACCCATGACCTAGATGACATTGAAGAATTGTGTAATCGAATTCTCATTATCGATAATGGGAAGATTATTTATGATGGCGCCTTAAGCGACATCAAGACACGTTATGGATCAGATACCAAAGTAGCTTTCGTCTTAAAAGAAGCTTGGACAGATTTCGTCGATTTAGCCCATTTGATGGAGGTAGATCCTAAAGACATCATCGTTAAAGTAGAAGAAGATAAACTAGAGATCGGTTTCGATAAACGGATCTTAAGTGTCGCTCATGTCGCTCAGGTCATTATGAAGAACTTTGAGGTCACCGATTTAAAAATCATGGAGACCGATATCGAAAGCATCGTATCTCGTATCTACAATGAAGGCAAAGTCAATGCTTCAAACGATTAAACCTTATTGGGCTTACGCAAAAGCTTCTTTTACCGTGGGTTTTGCGTATCGACTACACATACTATTTTGGGTCCTCAGTGATTTGGTTCAAGTAGGGGTCTTACTCTTGATCTGGATCGCCATCTATGGGAACAGTTCATCATCGAGTATGCAAGGTTATACCTTAGCTCAAATGATGATGTATAACTTGATCATCTATATGACGGCTTCTTTTACCTACATGAAACCACTTTTTGATTTGGCTGATGATCATTTTGATGGGAAAGTAGCGATGAGTCTCATCAAGCCTACCAAATACATCTATGAAGTCTTCTTTCGTAATCTAGGGAATAACTTCGTAGGCAACATCATCATTTCTTTACCTTTGATGATTGTTTTATCGACATTAACCATTACCGCCAATCATGGGGTTAACTTTACCTTAGGAACCACTTTGCTTTATGTGGTCAGTATACTTTTAGCTTTACTGATCAGTTTCTTTTCGAACTTCATCTTCGCAACGATGGTTTTTGTGACGGATGCGACATTCGGAATGATGCAACTGAATGAAGCCGTCGTTAAGATCTTTTCAGGATCTTTGATTCCGTTAAGTTTCTTTCCAGGATGGTTAAAAACAATTGCGTATGTGTTGCCTTATGCCAGTGTCTATACGGTCCCAACTTTGATCTTGATGAATCGATATACCTCAGCTCAATTATGGACCAATCTACTGATTCAATTGGCTTGGGCGATCGGTTTAATCATCGGTGCCAATCTGATTTGGTCAGTGATCATCTCTAAAATGAAAGTTCATGGGGGTTAAGATGAAACGTTACTTTGAGATCTATCTTAGGTTTCTTGCCCAACATTTAAAACGAATGCTTCAGTATCGATCTGATTTTTTGATTGGAGCTGGTTCTTTCTTGTTTATCCAAGCTTCAGGCATCTTGTTTATGGTTTTGATCTTTCAACAGATTCCAGATCTTAATGGATGGTCCTTGACCGAGATGATGTTTCTTTATGGATACTTCCAATTACCGCGAGGAATTGATCATCTGCTTACCGACAACATTTGGTTGATCCCAACCAAGGTTCGTCGAGGAGAAATCGATCGTTATCTCTTAAGACCCATCAATCCTTTGTTTCAACTGGTCATCGAAAGATTTCAAATTGAAGCGTTTGGGGAATTGATCGTAGGCGTCGCTTTGATGATCTATACGATACCTTTATTAAACATAAACCTTACTTTAGGTACAGTTCTTCTTGGGCTTCTGTTTATCATCTTAGGATCTTTGATTTATACCTCGATTAAGTTGATCACTGCCTCGATTGGTTTTTGGGTCATCAATTCGATGCCCATTATGACCACCATTTATAACATCGCAGATTTTTCTAAATATCCCACAACGATCTTTCCTAAGGTCATCCAATACACAGTGACTTATCTTATCCCTTTTGCGTTTGTATCCTTCTTGCCTGCGACCGCATTGCTTAATCGAGGTAATGGTTTAGAGATCTTAATGGGCTCGATCATTGCTGTAAGCCTCTTGTCGATTTCTGCTTATCGCTTATGGGTCTTAGGTCTAAAGAGTTACCAAAGCGTTGGAAGTTGATAAGAATCAAGCCCAAAATAAAGCGCTACAAGACTAGTTTGTGGAGTTTATGAAAGCTTCTTGATTTGACTTGTAGTCAACTCTATTTACACCTAAAATTAAAACTAATTTACGACAGAAATGGGTGAAGTGATGATCTTAGAAACCTTATATACAATTCGATTAAGCTTGCGACCTATTGAATTAAGAGATCTAGAAAATCTCTTTTTATTGCGCTGCGATGAGTCCTCCAGTAACTTTAACGACAGTATCCCCAATCAATCAGAGGCAGAAACTTTAACCCACATAAATAAGGTAATCTAAGATACCCTAGAAGGCAAATACTGGAAATGAGCCATCGATTTGGATGGAGCTTTGGTGGGAGCGATTGCCTTATGGAATTTTGATAAACTCTTAGATAGCGCTGAGTTTGGTTATACCTTAAGATCTCCTTTTAGAGGTAATGGCTATATGAGCGAAAGCGTTGCGAAGATCCTAGAGTATGGTCATCATCACCTAGGCATCAAAAATCTATACGTTTATACAGAATCCTGTAATGAAAGATCCATTAAAATGATGGATCGATTGGCCTTCGTTTATCAAGGTTCCATCGATGAGGAAGGGATCCATAAGCCTAAAACCTTTCACTATAATGTCTATCTTCATACAGAACCTGACTCAAAATGAAAATAATGTAAACGATGCAAGAAAGATTGAAAAATCTCTTGCATTTTTTACATCCTTAGCGTAAACTATAAAAAACGACGAATAGGATATGTGGATTTAAGGACTTCTGCGCAGCGAGTTGGAGAAGGTGAAAGCCAACCTGAAGCTTAGATTTGTAACCCCTATGAGTGCTTTGGTGAACTATGAGTAGCCATCGCCGGATGTTTCCGTTAAAGAACTAGAGTTTGATTGAACTCGAAAAAAGTGACCTTTTGGTAAACAGGGTGGTACCGCGGAGCTAATACAGCCTTCGTCCCTACGGACAGGCTGTTTTTTTATTCTCTGGAGGAAATAACCATGTGTGGAATTCTATTTGTAGAAGGTAAAGTAATAAAAGAAGTCTTTGATCGTTCGTTTGAGAAGATTCATCATCGAGGTCCTGATATGAGTCGTGTCTTAGAAAATGAACTGGGAACCTTTGGGTTTCATCGTTTAGCGATCATGGATGTGACTGAACATGGGATGCAGCCGTTTATCGATTCTGATTCTATGGCGGTTTGTAATGGAGAGATCTATAACGAAAAAGCGCTTAAGACGATGTTTCCTAACTATCCTTTTCAAGGACATAGTGATTGTGAAGTCTTGATTCCTTTATATGAAAAACTAGGCATTGAAATGGCGCGTTATTTAGATGCGGAATTTGCCTTTGTTATTACCGATCTTAAACATAAAAAGATCATCGCTGCTAGAGATCCAATAGGGATAAGACCTTTATTCTATGGCTTTCAAAAAGAAACAAAGAAGATTGCTTTTGCCTCTGAGGCAAAAGCCTTAGTCGACTTATGTGATCAAGTTAAACCTTTTCCGATTGGAACCATTTATGACAATGGGACCTTTATAAAATATCATGACATCACCAAGACATCCAAAGAAACCATCACCGACGAAGCTTTGATCAAATCTCGTATACGAGAAAAGCTTACCTTAGGTGTTCAAAAAAGAATGATGTCGGATGTTCCTGTGGGGTATTTGTTAAGTGGAGGACTAGATTCTTCTCTGGTATGTGCGATTGCGGCCAGAAGTTCTGATAAACCTCTCACGACGTTTGCGATAGGAATGGAAAATGATGCAATCGATTTGAAATATGCAGCTCAAGTGGCGGCTCATCTTCACAGTGATCATCATGAGATCATCATGAGTTCTTCTGAAGTTTTGAAAGCTTTACCTGAGGTTATAAGAATGCTGGAAACTTATGATATCACCACGATTAGAGCATCATTGGGAATGTATCTTTTATGTAAAGGGATAAAAGAAAGATCAGACATTAAAGTTTTATTGAGTGGAGAAATCAGTGATGAACTCTTTGGTTATAAATACACAGATTTTGCGCCCAGTGCCCAAGCCTTTCAACTTGAAAGCGAAAAGCGTTTAAGAGAGCTTTATGAATATGATGTCTTACGAGCGGATCGTTGTATCGCTGCGTGGTCACTGGAAGCACGCGTTCCTTTTGGAGATCTGGATTTTGTCTCAACGGTATTGGCCATTGATCCTTCGATGAAGCTCAATACGCGTAAGATGGGCAAGTATTGGTTAAGAGCGGCATTTGAAGAAGGCAATTATCTACCAGAATCAATTCTATGGCGTGATAAGGCTGCTTTCTCTGATGCGGTAGGACATTCTATGGTCGATGGTTTAAAAGCTCAAGCAGAGCTCCTATACAGCGATGAAGCCTTCAAAGAAGGCATCAAGCGTTACAAAGATGTAACTCCTATTACGAAAGAAGCCTTATGGTATAGAGATCTCTTTGAAGGATACTATCCTGATCAATCTCATTGGATCAGTGCCTATTGGATGCCCAATGCCTCTTGGGATGGATGTGCAGTCAATGATCCTTCCGCAAGAGTCTTAAGCAACTATGGTTTAAGCGGCGTATAATCGAATAAAAAAAGCGATTCATCAGTGAATCGCTTTTTTTTGTTTAGAAGATATAGACGAAGTAAATCAAAGCGGTAATCAAAGGTACAAATAGATTATCTAAGCCATAAGGTGAGATGGCTTCAATCAGTGTCGCTAAGATGGGAATCATAAGCACCATCCACAAACTGACGCTCGCTGTAGAGTAACTAAGATAAGCATAAACAACGATCATCGTAACGACCCACATCGCTAAAGATCCTTCGATGGTTTTATGTCCTCTAAAGATCGTAAAGGTATGTCTTCCAAAACGTTGACCAATCAAAGCCGCAAAGCCATCCCCATAACCCATCACCAAGATGCCTAAACCTGCTGCGACCTTTAGATTAGGATCAAAGAAGAATAATTGAAGTAAAATAAACACTGAGAAGGCATAATAAACGGTGCCTAAACTACTGGATCTTGTTTTTGAATTTAGACAAGGGATCCAATTAAAAATAGCATTTAGTGTATTGAAAAGAATAAAGAAGATCGGTGTCGACATAACGACCCAATAGGAAGACATCGTCAAGGCAGCGATAAACCACCAATTGGCGGTCATAATATGGGCAAAAGTACGACTGATCTCGTAAGGGAGCTTCGCCATAAACATCGCAATAACGATCACGACAACGATGTAGATGAAGCCAAGACCAAGTCCCGTTAACTCTGACATAGAATCCTCCTAAGGTTGTTTTTCTATTATAGTCTATGTTGATGAAGCATGCAAGAACTGAAAAACGGTGATGTTAAACTGAGCCAAGATGGATAAA
>CAZXTB010000006.1:0-3551 GCA_964643535.1 uncultured Erysipelotrichaceae bacterium
TGAAAAGGGCGATGCTTATGGCATGAAAGCCGCTTCCCCTATTGGTAAAGAATGGTATGAACAATCTAAGTTCTTAACAGACTACATTGTTGGGATGACTGCTGAAGAAGTTGCTGCGATCGCATTAAGCGAAACCGGTGAAGCTACTTCAACCGACATCTTGGCTGGGACAACTGTTGGTATCGATTCATTCAAAGAAGCATTTGCTAAAGCTGTTGCCAATGCTACTGAAACCAAAAAAGTTGCTAAATACGGCGTTGCTACTCTAATTGCTGTTACTGGCGCTGCTGCAGTTCCTGCTGCTGGCGAAGTTGCTGCAAAAGATGGTAAATACGGCGTCAACGTTGACCTCGTCAAAGTTACTTTAGACAAAGATGGCAAGATCCTAAATGTTATTTGGGACATTGCTCAAACCAGCAATTTGAAATTCACCGTTGAAGGTGCATTGAATGCTGATCCTGCTTCTTATACAAAGACAAAAGCTGAAAAGGGCGATGCTTATGGCATGAAGGCCGCTTCCCCTATCGGTAAAGAATGGTATGAACAAGCTAAATTCATTTGCGACTTCGTTGTCGGAATGAAATTGGCTGATGTACAAGCAATTGCTTTGACTGAAACTGGTGAAGCTACTTCAACAGACATCTTGGCTGGGACAACCGTAGGTATCGATACGTTCATCACAGCTTTAGAAAAAGCCATTACAAACGCTGTCGAAATCAAGTAATCTCGTTTAAAAAAACAAAACCCAATCTTCATCGATTGGGTTTTTTTATGGCTTGTTTATACATCTACATTAACGATAACGACTTTGACTCCCTTTTCTCTTAGGGCTTCTACCGGCTCATCTGGAGCCGATTGATCGGTGATGATGAAGTCTATCTTAGAGATCGCACTGCTTACGAAACTATGATTATGGCCTATCTTAGCGCCTTCTCCTAAGACAAAACGGGTTCCTGTACATTGTCTTAACATGACTTCATTGATGGCGACTTCAGCGAGTACCGCAGTGGTCATCCCAACGGAAGCACTGATTCCACTACAACCTATGAACGCCTTATTGGCGGAGACTCGTGAGAGGTTATTGTAGGCAAATTCCCCAACCATAGATTCCTTAGGTTCTCTTAGTTCTCCTCCTGTCAATAAGACATTGATAAGGTTATCCTTTTGAACGAAGATCGCATTGGCGTTGTTTGTGATGACGTTGACTCGTTTATGTTTAATGTATTTTAGAATCATAAGGGCAGTCGTTGAGGTATTGATGAAGATGGTATCGCCATCTTCCACAAACTCAGCGGCTTTTTTTGCGATGGCGTTTTTTCTTAACTCTTTGATGTCTGAGACATTACAGGATTGTTGAAAGGTTTCAACCAAGCGTGCGCCTCCGTAATGACGGGTAATTCTGCTTTTGTCTTCCCAGTATTGAAGATCTCGTCTAATGGTTAAAGGGCTTACTTTTAAACGATCCGCGAGTTCTTCTACTTTGATTTCGTCTTTCCTCAACGAGCTTTTTGTGTCTTTTCATTCTTTAACTCCTTTAATTTAAGGGTCGCTCTTTCTTTAAGAGGCATCTTATTGGCGATCGAAACGATTTCTTCATAGATCGACTTAGCTTCTTTTATGTTTCCCTTTTCAACTTCTACAGCGGCGACCAAGGCTAGATGATGGGCCTTTTCACGGGCATTTAATGCGGAGGTATTGGCTTTGGATAGAATACTTGAAGCTTCTTTTGCGTCATTGGTCAATAAGGCATACTCTGCTTCGATATCGAACCAAGCATATAAAGGACTTAAGCTTTTGCCTTTTACACGAAGCGCTTTTAATCGAATAAGATCCGCATAAGCTTTCTTCATCTGAGTTCTATTGTTTAAAAGGACATAGGCTTTATAAAGTGAATAATTCTTAATAAGGATCATGTCTTTACCAGTTTGAGTTAGCTTATTGTCTGGCGCAAACAATTCCAGTAGGGCTTCAGGATTTTCTGTATCGATATAAACCAAGGAACTAAAAGCGACGAAAGATAAGGTGTATCCTTTTAAGAAATCATACTTTCTTACTTTCTTCATGGTTTCAAAAGCCAATAAAGGATCACAATCATGGGTCAATTGATAGATCGCTTTTTGAAAATGGAAGTTTAGTATCTCTTTTAAAACCATGGCTCCTGTAAAGACAACAAGGATGAATAGTAGAAATAAGATCCTAACGATATCGGTAGAACCCAGGATCAAATAAATGGAATATCCGATGAATATAAGCAAGACAAGTGTGTTTATAATCAAATTCCTTCGTTCTTGTTTGGTGTAATAGCGATCAAAATGTTTCATAAGTGAGCCCTCTTTTAATTTATATGAATAATATACAATTAAAAGTTCATATAAACAAATGAAAACCCTACCATAAACTAAAGTGTTCATAAAAAGGCTTTATAGTTCATAAAATGCCCTTGTTTTTATGAATACTATCGACTAAACTGGTCTCGAAAAGAAAGAAGAGGACATCTATGGCTAAAATTGATGAAGTTACTCGCGAATCGTGGATCCTAAGTTCTTTCCCAGAGTGGGGAACTTGGCTAAATGAAGAAATCGATCAAGAGGTTGTGGAAAAAGGCAAACTCGCTATGTGGTGGTTGGGTTGTGTCGGAATCTGGTTTAAAACTGAAAACAATACGAACATTGTGATAGACGCTTGGTTCGGTAACGGGAAACGTTCTAAAAAAGTACAAGAGATGGCCCCCTTCCATCAAATGAAGAACATGACCGGCGGAAGGTTGCTGCAACCGAACCTAAGAGGCGTCCAGATCGTTTATGATCCATTCTCACTGACAACAGTGGATGCGGTCTTATCGACACATTATCATGCTGATCATATCGATATGAATATGGCTGCAGCTGTTCTACAAAACGTTAAAGAAAAGGTGCCTTTTATTGGTCCTAAGAAAAGTGTTGAGATTTGGCGTAAATGGGGCGTACCAGAAGATAGACTCGTCACGGTTAAACCAGGCGACATTATAAAGATTAAAGATACAGAGATCGTTGTCTTAGATTCCTTCGATAGAACATGCTTAGTCACTGCCGATGAAGATATTCGTGGGGTATGTCCTACCGATATGGATGATAAAGCTGTTAACTTCTTGGTTAAAACACCAGGTGGAAATGTTTATCATTCAGGGGATTCCCATTATTCTATCTATTACGCTAAACACGGAAAAGATCATAAGATCGATGTGGCCTTTGGTTCCTATGGGGAAAACCCAGTCGGAAATCAAGACAAGATGACTTCCATTGATATCCTAAGAATGGCAGAAGCTCTACAAACCAAAGTGGTTATTCCTCTACATTATGATGTTTGGACCAACTTTAAAGCAGATCCTGCTGAAATCTTGATGCTGTATGATTTCAAGAAGTATACCTTACAGTATAAGTTCAAACCGTTCATATGGGATGTAGGCGGCAAGTTCATCTATCCAGATGATGCTGATAAACGTCAATTCCATTTCCGTAGAGGCTTCGAAGATGCCTTTACCGATGAACAGAACGTTCCGTTCAGATCGATCC
>CAZXTB010000006.1:3561-7136 GCA_964643535.1 uncultured Erysipelotrichaceae bacterium
GATCATGTAATATGCTAAAGACCTTTGTTGAAAAGAAACACACCTGTTATCATCAAAGCTTCCCTGATTGGGAAAGTGCCATCCAAGCAGCGTGTGAACCATTAAAGAAAGACAATACGATTACACAAGCTTATGTCGACTTGGTCATCAAATGTGTCAAAGATTATGGACCTTATATCGTCATCGCTCCAAACATAGCGATGCCTCATTCTACTGAAGGCGCCGATGGGGTCAACGATACAGCCATTAGCTTTATGAAAGTAGAAGAAGCCGTTCATTTTGATCCTAATGATCCTGAAAAGGATGCCCGTTTATTCTTTACTTTAGCTTCAGTCAATCATGAGAAGCATTTAGAAAACATGATGGCTTTGGCTGAGATGTTGATGAATGATGACGTCGTGAATGCATTGCTTGATGCCAAGAATGATGAAGATCTCTTGCGCATCCAAAAACAGTATTTATAAGAACATTGGTTATTCATAAATAGGAAAAAAGGAAAGGAGAATATTCATGGATATTATCTTAAAAGGTTGGACGTACTTTGCGACGAACATCCTAACCGTTCCGGCTTACTTTATCGGGTTAATCGTCTTAGTAGGTTATGTCTTACTTAGAAAACCTTGGTATGAAGTTATGGCGGGATTCATTAAAGCAACCGTTGGTTACTTAATCTTAGGGGTAGGTTCAGGGGGATTAGTCAACAATTTCCGTCCGATCTTGGTTGGGTTGAAAGACCGTTTCCAATTGACCGCGACAGTTATTGACCCATATTTCGGGCAAAACGCTGTTACAGCTGGTTTGACCGCCATCGGGAAATCCTTCTCAGCCGTTATGACTTTGTTGCTTATTGCTTTCATCTTGAATATCGTCTTGGTTGCTTTGAAGAAATGGACCAAATTAAGATCCATCTTCACCACAGGCCATGTTCAGTTACAACAAGCTTCTACAGCATTCTGGTTGATCTTGTTCGTGTTCCCTGCTTTACAGGAAACACAATATCTGATCATCATGGGCTTGGTCTTAGGCGTCTACTGGGCTGTAGGCTCCAACTTGACCGTTGAATACACACAAGATCTTACTGAAGGTGCCGGCTTCTGTGTCGCTCACCAACAGATGTTTGGGATCGCTGTCTTCAGTGAATTATCGAAGAAACTCTTCGGTAAAAACAAAAAGAGACTTGAAGACCTTAAATTACCTGGTTTCTTATCCATCTTCAATGAAAACATGGTTGCTACCGCAATCTTGATGACCATCTTCTTTGGAATCATCTTGTTGGTCTTAGGCAAACCTTACTTAATCGAAAAAGGTTTCTTGAAAGAAACTGCTGCATTTGAATTCTATATCTTAACGACTTCCTTGAATTTCGCAGTTTATCTGTCGATCTTACAATTGGGCGTTCGTACCTTCGTTACTGAATTGACCCAATCTTTCCAAGGGATCTCTACTCGTCTATTGCCAGGGGCTGTTGCTGGTATCGACTGTGCAGCTGTCTATGGATTCGGTTCTCCTAATGCTGTCACCATCGGCTTCTTGTTTGGTGCCTTAGGTCAATTCTTAGCCATTATGACCTTGATCGTGTTGAAGAGCCCGGTCTTGATCATTGCAGGTTTCGTTCCTGTCTTCTTCGATAACGCAACAATTGCTGTCTTCGCCAACAATAAAGGCGGGGTTAAAGCAGCGATGTTGATGCCGTTTATCGCCGGCTTATGCCAAGTCTTCGGATCAGCCATTATTGCTCAATTCGTTGGACTAGCTGCTTACGGCGGATACTTAGGCATGTGGGATTGGGCTGTTGTATGGCCAGTATTCACTTATTTCTTACACTTCATGGCAGCGTATGGGGACATCGTTGGTTATGTTGGTGTTGGGATCATCGTTCTTGGTATGTTGGCTATTCCTCAGATTCAATACGCAAGACACAAAGACACTTACTTCTTGATTACTGATGATTATGACGCATACTTGAAAAAAGTAGCACAATAAAGTTTATAATGAAAACGACAAAGGAGGAATAAAAAATGAAAGTGTTAGTAGCCTGTGCCAATGGGGCTGGGACCAGTTTAATGATGAAGATGAGGGTTGAAAAGGCCTTCAAAGACCTAAATGTTGACCTCACCAAAATCCACCACTGTTCTATCTCAGAAGGTAAGAGTTCTGCCACATCCTACGATGCCGTTTTCACACCGTTGAACTTCGTATCGATGTTTAAGGATGCAGAAGCCAAAGGCGTCATCGTCATTGGTTTGAAGAATGTCCTATCCGATGCGGAAGCCAAAGAGAAGATCTTAGCCAGCGGACTTCTAGAAAAGTACAAAAAGTAAAACAAATACCGGGCTAAACCCGGTATTTGTTTATCCATAAGGAGCACCCATGAAGATAAAGAAAATACGCTTAGATGAACTATATCGCTGTTATTCTACCGCAGCCATAACCCTCGATGATGAGCTTCATCTCTTTTATGCGAGTGAAGAAAAAGATTATCCTTGCTTTGCCTATAGTGGTAAGGATTTTCAAGATAAGAAAGTCGTTTGGGAAAAAGGTGGGGGAACCATGTCGATGATTCCCATACCTCATCGTAAGAATCAGTTTCTTGCGGTAAATGGGTTCTATTTAAAAGAAAGCCCAAGCGGAGCTCATTTAACTTGGGTTACTTATGACAAAACCAAAGGATTTACCTTTAAAGATATCCTTTTCTTACCTTACCTACATCGATTTGATCTATATGAAGATGAAGGGAAGCTCTACTTCGTTGGGGCAACCATCGCTCATACCAAGTCCGATAAAGAAGATTGGAGCGATCCAGGAAAGATCTATGTGGCACAATTACCTAACGATCTTAATGAACCTTTAAAACTTGAAATCATCGCAGAAGGCTTAACTCGTAATCATGGTTATGCGAGAAGTCCTCAAAACGATGGGGGTTACTTTACCTCTGATCAAGGCATCTTTAAAGTTTCTGTGCCTTCTGTTTATGGGAAATGGCACGTAGAAAAAATCTTAGATAAAGCCATAGGCGAGATTGCTCTCATCGATATCGATCATGATGGATCAGAAGAGTTGATGACGATTGAACCCTTTCACGGGAATGTGATCAAGATCTATAAGAAAATCAATGGGGTCTATAAGGATGTCTATAGTTATCCTTATGTGATCGACTTCGCCCATACTTTAGTAGGAACGCAAATAAGAGGCATCAATAGTTTTGTAGGAGGGATTCGAAGAGAAGCATCAGATCTCTTTATGGTTCAATATATCGATGGGAAATATGAGACAACGATTATTGATAAGGGTGTAGGTCCTGCCAATCTAAATGTAGTTCATCTAAAAGATGTTGATTTGATTCATAGTAGTAATCATACGCAAAACGAAGCCGCTGTCTATGTGATCAGCGATTAGGAGAACAAGATGTTAGAAAAACTTAAACAAGACGTATTAGACGCAAATCTACTCTTACCTAAAATGGGGATGGTTGTCTTTACTTGGGGCAATGTATCCGCCATTGATCGAGAAAAAGGCATCATCGCCATAAAGCCATCAGGAGTCGAATATGACGCATTGAAGGCAGAGGATATCGT
>CAZXTB010000006.1:7146-15267 GCA_964643535.1 uncultured Erysipelotrichaceae bacterium
TTAAACCATCAGGGGTTGATTATGATCAACTTAAACTAGAAGACATCGTCTTGGTGGATCTAGAAGGTCATGTCTTAGAAGGCCACTATAAACCAAGCAGTGATACTTCAACTCATCTTGAACTCTATAAAGCATTCCCAGATATCGTAGGAGTAGTTCATACCCATTCTAAATGGGCTACCATATTCGCTCAAGCTAAACGTCCAATTCCAGCCTATGGGACAACGCATGCGGATTATTACTATGGGGAAATACCTTGTACACGCTTGTTGACGGAAAGTGAGATAGAAGGTGATTATGAGCTTAATACAGGCTATGTGATCGTAGAGACCTTCAAAGATCTTAACCCTAATTACGTTAAAGGCGTCTTAGTCGCAAGTCATGGACCTTTTGCGTGGGGTAAGAGTGCTCTTGAAGCAGTTCATCAAGCTGTCGTTATGGAAGAAGTTGCGATGATGGCTTGGCATGTTCAAATGATGAATCCTGAGATTACACCTATGCAAAAAACGCTTCTAGATAAGCATTTCTTAAGAAAACATGGGAAGAATGCCTATTATGGTCAAAAATAGATCTTATCAACTGGGACTCTATGAAAAAGCGATGCCCAGTACTTTAAGTTGGGAAGAAAAGCTTATGATCGCACAAGAAACTGGTTTTGATTATGTGGAGATCAGTATCGATGAAACAGATCTAAAGTTATCACGCATAGAAGAGAATGACCCAAGCTGTGATGAAATCAAAGCAGCCATCCATAAGGTAAAACTACCCGTCTTATCGATGTGTTTAAGTGCGCATCGTAAATATCCACTGGGATCTCATGACCCTAAGATTCAAGAAAGATCTCTAGAAATCATGGAGAAGGCTTGTATTTTTGCGACGAAAGCAGGCATTAGAATCATCCAATTGGCAGGCTATGATGTCTATTATGAAAACAGTGATGAATCCACAGCCAAAAACTTTGAGCTTAACTTAAAAAAGTGCGTGGCACTTGCGTCTAAATACGGAATTATTTTAGCCTTTGAAACGATGGAAACCCCATTTATGGACACCGTAAAGAAATCGATGAAATATGTATCTCAAAATGATTCTCCTTATCTTCAAGTCTATCCAGATTTAGGAAATCTAACCAATGCCTCTCGACTATCTAAAATAAGTGTCAAAGATGATGTAGATTCTGGAAAAGGACACATCGTTGCGGCTCATTTAAAAGAAATCGTTGAAGGAAAGTATCGTGAGATCCCTTATGGGACTGGAGATACACGCTTTAGTGAAGCCCTCATCGAATTAAAAAAACAAGGAGTTGCCTTGTTTGTGGGTGAATTCTGGTATGTGGGAAATCCTTTATGGAAAGAAGATCTTATCTTTGCGAATGCCTATCTTAGAAACTTAATCGAGACAGCTTAGTCTTTAACGTGATCGAAGTAAGATGAATCCAGTAGATAGGTCATCTTATACTTCATAGATAAAGTGAAGAGGAATCTTTTAAGATGAAGAAGTGATGTTTGATGGCTTAACCAAAGGCGCAGTTCAGTTTCGAACTCTGCCTTTTCTTCTTTTGTGGCGATGTTTTTAAAATAGCCCCAGACATGTTGTAAGGCATTGGTTTGTCGACCTAAGTCATCTTCACAGACAAGGGCTCTTTCAATCAAAGTCATAAAACGAGCTTCATCTGGGTTCTGCTTATCTTTTAATAAGGTTCTTATCTCTTGATAGATCGCAGGATCTTTCTCAAGAACTTCATATTTCTTATTCGCCCATGTTTTTTCTAGTCGTTGAATCAATGAGACTTCTTTTATAACCATTGGGTCCACATCATAAGAAGTCCAAATAAAACAACGACGGTGATGTTGCTTAGAAAATTAACCAGATTGTTGTCGAACCATCGAAAGCCCTGTACAAGGATATCTGTAGAAGATCCAGAAAGTTCGATAATGTCAGACTCTAAAGTTTTATATTTGGCTTGAAAGAACTCTCCTAAGATACTATCGATAAGAGATCCACTAAATCCTCCAAGCATACAGAGAAGTGTTGCCCAGATAAGGTTTAAACTAAAACCACTGATCATCAAACCATAGACTCCAAAAACCAAACCAATCAAAGCACTGCCTCCTAGAGAAGCCCATAAACCCAAGCTTGTTACCCCTCCAGAAAGTCCTTTTTCCATTTCTTGACGTCGAATCAAAGACTTAGGCTTTTGATTGCTTAAGATCCCGATTTCAGAAGCCCAGGTATCAGAGGTAGCTGCAGCCATCGATAAAGCAGCCATAAAGACCACTAGGTTAGATGGGGCAATCGAGTAATAAAAACCAATCAAGCCCAATAAACCACCATTCGCAAGTACTTGAACCCATGATCTTGCCTCATGTTTATGTCGATGAGTCATTAAGACAATGTGTGCAGAAGGATAAAATACGGTAACAAATTTTCGAATCAACAATGAACTCATAAAGAAAAACATCATAAATACATAAAAGACCCAGTGTCCCCATCCATAAACCATTGTCCCTAAAATGATCGCTGCAATCATTCCGCTTTTATTAAGGTTGTTCTTACGATAAGCAAGACCAGCGATGACTAAGCTGATGAAGAATCCTAGGATAAAATTAAGACTCATAAAGTACTGACAAGAGCCCAACTGATTAGACTCACCAATAAAGGTAAACTTAGATTATCAAAACCATTAGGAGAAATCAGTTCGATGATGGTCGCGGATACAGCGATCACCAGACTCTTTATCACCCAAAGATTAGAGGAATAGATCCCAAAAAAGATTCCTGAAATCAATAACGCAAAGACAAAGACCGTTATCGATCCTTCAAGGCTCTTACTAAGTCCATATTTCTTAAAAGAATGTTTCCCAAACTTAGTCCCGATAAGGGCAGCGAAGCCATCCCCATAACCCATAACCAAGATCCCAATGCCGCCTAAATAAGGCACCTTATAAGCAAAACTTACATACGCTAAAATCAACAAAGAGATCGCATAATAAACGGTGCCTAGATCACGAGATGATCCATCTCTTTCCATCGCTTTGAAGACGTTTTTTCGATAAGAGATATAATTGATGAATACAAACATCAACGGGACAAAACTCGCCCACAAAGGGTCATCAAAAGTAAACATGGCGATGATCCACCAGTTACTAACGGCGATGTGGATAAACTTACGACTGCCCTCCCCATCAAGAAGTTTCTTATTGCTTAGTACGGTCGAAAGACCGATGACAGCGAAGACGAATACAAATGAAACAATGATTCCGATGATGTTATTCATGTGTTTTAACCTTTCTTAATTATGCTTCTATTCTCGTTTTACTTTAAAAAAACAGAGACAGATTGTCTATGAACTAGACAAACCTAATTTACTTTTCTAATATCGTTTAATAATACACTAAGGATTGACATAAAGGCAACTGAGCTCTATATAAATAGAATCAAAACCTTACTAGGAAATATGTTCATCTGTATAGGGATTTCAATTGTTTTAGTACTGAGAAACTGGCACTAGAAGAAATCTTAAAAGATCACATTAAAAAGAACTAATCCTTTAAATAAGCCTCGATTTCTATTCCACAATGGTCACTGGACATCCTTAATGTCTCTTGACCTTTTTCTTTGAGGATCAATTCAATGTTTCCTCCTAGACCTTCTTTGATGGTTTGAACCATACTGCCTAAATGAGGTGATTTTAAAACACCTGTCACAGGTACATGCGCAATGACTTGTAAAGAGATGTTTCTTTTTCTAAGGGTAAACTCAAAGCCATCCTCTGTTTTTTTCATCTCAGATACTTTAGCGCCATTATAGGTCGCAAAACGAAGGCGTCTATGGCCTAGATCGAGTTGACATATGATCCCTTCAAACGCTAAGCCTAAAAAAGGTATATCCGCAATACTGGCCATAAAACTAACTTTGGGGTTCTCAAAATGATTCCCTTGGATCCATATATAGCGCTTAGGAAAGGAAATTCCCCAGTCTTTTTCTAAATAGCCTTTTTCTCGTTTAAAGTGATAATCGACGTGATTGATGATCAAAGATCCATCGACTGTATGACCCATACTGACGACACCATGATTACATTCCATATTGGGAAGATAGGCAAAAGGACCCATAATATTGGGCATTAAGACTTGATGATCAAGGAAGCTATGATCGGATAGATGAAGGACCCCATCGATCTGTAGATCATCTTGAGATAGATGAAGTTCTAGTTCAGTTAAACTAAAACGATTCTTATCGATGATGTAGGAAGTCCCATTCACTTGAAAAGCTTTTAAAGGAAAACGAAAATAAGCGGTCGTTAAAGGGTTGGATTGTATGACTTGTATAAAACTATGAGGATCTTGAGTACCCGTACTGATCCCAAAGATAAAGCTGATCGTTTTATCAGAACTTAAATGAACCTGTTTATAATACCAACCTTCAAAGTAGTTCTTTTTCGAAAAAGAACCTTGAAATTGGAAAGGGTGCTTAATTTTAGAGAGATAATTCTTCATGATTCTATTATACGCATAAATCATCTCTTTTGATTTGATGACGCACTTAAGGTATAACATAAGTACCATGATCAAACGAACACTAAAGAAAATCGGAAAAGCAATACTCATCTTATTTTTATTGTTGCTTATTATTCCTTATTTTATTCCTACAGATTTTAAGAAAGAAGTACCTCTAAAACCATATGAGAACTCTGTCTTTTTTATAACCGACAGTGGTTTACGTCTACATACACAAGTTTATCCAGCTGTAGGTGAAGAAAAAGGGAAGATCCTTTTGATTCATGGATTGATGGCTTCTACCTTTTCTTATCGACACAACAGTCAAGCTTTGAGTGAACAAGGTTATACCGTTATCGCAGTAGATCTACCTGGTTTTGGATACAGTGATAAACCATCAGATCTACAATACACACAAACCAATTTCGCAAAATTCATGTGGGAGATGTTGGAGGATTATGATGCGAAATATGAGAGCACTACTTCTTGGCATTTGGTAGGTCATTCTATGGGAGCCACCACGACCTTGGCAATGGCTCTACAAAACAAAGCACGCATCATCGATATTACGATGATCGATGGGGCAGTGACCCAAGGATCAAACAATAATGCTTGGTTGATGGGAACCCCAATAGGTGCTTGGCTTAAAGTAGGTTTACGATACTTCCTTCTAAATGAAGCTACTTTTAAGAACCTATTGACGGATGTTTATCAAGGACCTGTACCTCAAGAAGCCATTGATGGCTACTTAGCTCCAGTGACCACCAAAGGAACCATCAACGGGTTACTTCAATTCGTTAAGAGTGCGAAAAATAATCAAATCAGTGAAGTTAAGGATCTTGGTTTAAAAATCAATTTGATTTGGGGAGGCAAAGATACTTGGGTACCCATTTCAGCCATGGATGAGATTGAAGCTACCTTAAGCATTAATAAGACCTACGTCTTTCCAAGTGCTGGTCATACCCCGCACGAGACTGAGGCAGATTTTAATACTGTTTTATTGGGAATGATTGAGTAGACAAGAGACATCCAAAATATTTGACAAGAGGTTTCGTTTTCGATAAAATAAACGCATACTGAGCAGGCGATGAACCGAAAGGTTTGTGGGGCTGGGCCAATAGGCAGTGGAAATAACTCCACGGGACAGAAATTTGTTTCGTGGATTTTTTATACCCTAGGGAGAAAAACTAAATGAAAAATGCCTACAAATCGATCAAACGAATTCTTTGGATTATCCTCTTTGCGAATTTAATCGTGGCCTTTGCGAAGATTGGCTTAGGTTATGTGATTGATTCTGCTTCTGTTTTAGCGGATGGGTTTCATTCCTTAACCGATGGATCCAGTAACATCATCGGTTTAGTGGGGATGTCTTTCGCCAGTAAACCTGTCGATGATGAACATCCGTATGGACATGGGAAGTATGAGACCTTAAGCTCATTGATGATCGTCGGGATGCTTTTCTTCTTAAGCTTTCAAATCATAGGAGAAGCTTTCTCTAAATTTGCGAATCCTGTTGTCCCTACGATTGATATGTGGACCTTCATCATCATGGCAGGAACCTTAGTCATCAATCTGTTTGTGACAGTTTATGAATACAATGAAGGTAAGAAACTTCATTCTACCCTTCTGATGAGTGATGCGATGCATACCCGTAGTGATGTGTTTGTGACCTTAGGAGTTATCTTGTCTTTGGTTTTGGTTAAACTGGGTCTACCGGTATGGATCGATCCATTGGTTTCGCTTATTGTGGCAGGGGTCATCATCTATGCGGCTTATGAGATCTTCAAAATGGCCAGTGCGATCTTACTAGATTCTAGAGTGGTTGATCCAAAGGTGATTTCTGATGTGGTAACTCGTTTACCTGAGGTAAAAGGAGTCCATCATATACGTTCAAGAGGAACCTTAGCCAATCTATTCATCGATTTAGATGTCTTAGCGGATCCTAGTGTATCGCTTATTGATGCACATTATTTAGCCCATACGATAGAGAAGGTCCTTCAAGATCATTTCTCAGACTCCATGGTTCAAGTCATTGCGCATCTAGAACCCTTCGATCCAAATCATGTTTCGAAGAAACTTCAAAAGTAAGTCTCAAGACAGCTTAGGCGCTGTCTTTTTTATTTCCTGTAAATTTCTTAACAATATATGTTGTAATACTACATAGATAGTGATATATTAGAAATACAAGGAGGACTTCTATGAATGCTCAATTCAAAAAAGGGGTATTAGAGCTCTGTGTATTGGCTCAACTCGACAAAGGTGATAAATACGGTTATGAACTAACAGAAACCATCTCAGTCGAAATGAGTGTGGCCAGTGGGACTTTGTATCTCTTGCTTAGACGATTAAAAGATGAGGATTATGTGGAGACTTACTTAGTGGAAACACCAGGTGGTCCTGCGAGGAAGTATTATAAACTAACTGATAAAGGAACTGCTTATACCAGTGAATTAAAATCAGGATGGATCGAATTCATTGGACAAGTGGATCGACTGATCCAATAGAAAGGAAACAACCATGACACAGAAAGAATATCTACGTGCCTTAGAAGAAGCATTGGATGGGATTGATCCCGCTGTCAGAGAAGAATTGATGGCTGATTTTAAAGAACATTTCGACATTGGTCTCTCTGAAGGTAAGAGTGAAGAAGACATCATTCAACATTTAGGACCCGTTAAAGATTTGGTGGAGTCTTTAGATTTAGAACGTCTGGAGCAACAAAACACCAAGACATTTGACCACGATGTAAGTCTAAAAGAAACCGTAGAGAATGTCATCATCGATGGTCTACATGCGGATGTGACCCTTTGTGTTTCTGATGATAATCAAACCCATGTGGATTATGACATCTCTAAAAGACCACTAGGTAAACTATCAACTGAAGTAAAGACAATTCAAGAAGGCAATACCTTAACCATTACCGTTTCTTCGCTGAATAAGATTTTCAAAAGCAGTCTTGATCCAGTAGATCTAAGTGTATTGCTCCCTAAATCACTTAAAAAGATGATCTGTAAGACCACCAGTGGAGACATTAAAATCGATGAATTGAACTTTGAGAAACTTGAAGTTCACAGTGTAAGTGGAGACATCGGAATCGATGAGGTCAACGCCCCTCAATTCAAAGTCATCGGCGTCTCTAGTGATCTTAACCTAGCCAACATTACAGGAGAACTAGAGCTTAAGAGTGTAAGTGGAGACATCCAAGTCGAAGATCATGAGGGTAAGGTGCTTAGAATAGAAACCGTTAGTGGAGACATCAATTATGAAGGAAGTGCTTTAGAGATCTCCATCAATACGACTTCAGGCGATGCTTGTTTAGAAGCCAGACAACTAAAACAACTAAATGCCAATACGATCAGTGGCGATATGGAGTTAGATTTAGACATCGATCATAAAGGCATCACCGTATCCTTTATCTCAAACAGTGGAGAATTACGTATCGGAGATGATGAATATGATACACCTCGTCATAATAAATCCATCGTTGTGGGAGATGGGGAAATCAAACTTAACTTGAAATCCATCAGTGGGGATTTCAGTATCGAATAGAAAAAACGTCCTTGGGTTCCAAGGACGTTTTATTAGAGTTGTTCACTACTTAGTGGATCATTTAAGAAAGCTTTTAC
>CAZXTB010000007.1:0-14856 GCA_964643535.1 uncultured Erysipelotrichaceae bacterium
CGTAAAGCGGTGTTGGATCTTTATCCTAAGATTCGTGAAATATTGAAACCTGTATTTGAATCATTGGATCTTGTGACACTTCAGAAGCTTAATGCTTCCGTAGCTTATGAGGGTCTTGAAGCGCTTGATGTTGCGAAAGCATATTTGGTTGAAAATAACTTTCTAGAAGAATGAATCCTTCTAAACTTAAAGTCATTCTAGGATATGGTTTAATGGGCGTGGCATTATTTGTCTTGCCTTTTGGTGAATTTAAACCAAATCGAGTGATCAAAGGAATTCTACTCTATCCAAAAGATTTGTTTGGATTATGGATAACTTTGATCTTTCTTTCATTGGTCATCCTTCTTTTGATTTCAGAACTTAGATTCAAAATCTCAAAGACATGGGTAAGATTTATCATCATGGGTTTTTTAACCATCTTACCTGCTTTGATGATGATGGCTTTGTCTGATGCCAAAATAAGTGGAATCGACTACAATCCTTTAGCGGCTAGGATATCTTTAGGTTTAGGTTTTTATGTGTTTGTGGTGGGGGTGCTGATCATATTGAGTCAATATAAATCTTTTAAATGGATCTTATTGGGGATGGTCTTGTTGATTGTGATAAGTGCTCTATTGAATAAGATCCCTAACTTAGGCTTAATTAAAGAGCTAAATAATCTTCAAGGTAAAATCCTTCAAGCCATTCAAACCCATCTTATCTTGTCACTGAGTTCTGTACTAGTGGCAGTGATTCCAGGCATCTTATTGGGTTATCTCAGTTATTCTCGACCAAGGTGGAGAGAATGGGTCATGGGTTTAGTCAATGTCTTTCAAGTAGCCCCTACCTTATCCTTGTTGGGACTTGTGATGATTCCCTTAAGTTTATTGTCCAAATCATTTCCACTATTGGCTGATTTGGGAATCAAAGGCATCGGTTTTGCGCCGGCATTTATCGTCTTGACTCTATATTGTTTATTACCCATTGTCGCAAATACCTATGCTGGCTTTCAACAAATCGATGAATCTATACTTAGGAGTGCCCAAGGGATGGGCTTAACCAAAGCTCAGATCTTTACCAAGGTATCCTTTCCTTTAGCCTCTCCAATCATCCTTTCAGGAATACAAACCGCTCTCACACAAAACATCGGAAATACAATCTTAGCTGGCTTGGTGGGAGGCGGTGGATTAGGCGCCTTAATTTTTCTAGGTTTGTCTCAAGCTGCCCCTGACCTTGTTTTATTGGGAACGATCCCTGTGGTCATCATGGCTTTAGTAAGCGATGCTTTCTTTGAAGTGCTTAAACATCAACTGGGTGTTAAAATGGGAGTCCACTATGATACAACTCAAACAAGTCAGTAAACGATATGGGGAAATCTTGGCCCTAGATCAAGTAGATTTAACGATCCAAGACGGAGAATGTCTGGTCTTGATTGGACCTTCAGGTTGTGGTAAATCCACTTTACTTAAAAGTATCAATCGTTTGATCGACATCGATCAAGGTGAGATCTTGGTCAACGGACAAAACGTGATGCTTTATAAAGCAGAAGATCTACGTCGTCAATTGGGTTATTGTATCCAAGGCGTAGGACTTTTTCCTCATATGAACGTCTACAACAACATCGCAACAGTTCCTCAGTTATTAAAATGGGATAAGACAAAAACAGAAGATCGAATCAAATTCTTAATGGGTTTAACGGGCTTGCCTTTAACCTATATGCTTAAGAAACCTCATGAGCTCTCTGGAGGAGAAGCTCAACGTGTGGGCGTATGTCGTGCTTTAGCGGCTGATCCGTCGATCCTCTTGATGGATGAACCTTTTGGGGCTGTCGATCCTATGACACGTGAACAGATCCAATTGGCTTTTCGTACGATTCAACGCGAACTTAAGAAGACGGTCATCTTTGTGACCCATGATATGGAAGAGGCCATTCTTTTAGCGGATCGAATCGCCATTATGCACAATGGGAAGATCCTTTCACTTCAAAACCCAGGGGGTTTGATAAAAGACAACTCAGATCCATTTATCCGAGATTTCATTGGGGTAGATTATCCTTTAAGATTACTAAAGCGCTATACCCTAAAAGACATTGAATATGAGAACACTGTTAAAAGTGAAAGTCTTAAGATCTCTACAACACTCAATGAATTAAGCAATGCGAAAGAGATCCTCTCAGAGATCTTAAAAAGCGGATCGACTCGCATCATGATTCAAAAGAATGATGGAAGCTGTGTGCTTGTTGAATATGAAGCAATTGTCAATCTACTACGCAAGGTCAATCAGGATGAACAAGCTTAAGCAGTTTAAAGTTACCCTTAAATCTTGGATCATGCCTATCCTCTATCTAGGACTTTTCCTATGGTGGATTTTTGATTTTCCTCGCATAAAAGAAGTGCTTATCTTGTGGTTGGGTCAAAGACCAGATCTCATTCAAAGAACTCCATTATGGGAGCTAGCTTTGCAACATCTTACGATCGTTTTGATTTCAACTTCCATTGCGATAGTCATTGGATTAGGATTTGGACTCTTGATTCATATGACGCATCTGGATGAATTAAAAACCATGTCTTTGAAGTTTGCCTCGATTGGTGAAACGATTCCCAGTGCGGCTGTTATCGCATTATCTGTTCCGTTGATGGGTTATGGAAATGGACCGATTATCTTTGCTTTGATCATTTATGCGATCTTGCCCATTTTACGTAATACGATCGTAGGTTTGGAATCTATATCCAAACCCATTCTTGAAGCAGCTTCTGGTATTGGACTATCTAGATTTCAGCGATTGATCAAGATCGAATTGCCTTTATCAAAACCAACTTTATTGGCAGGGATACGTACAGCACTTGTCATTAATATTTCCGCAGCTACCATAGGGGCAACCGTTGGGGCAGGTGGATTTGGGGTGCCAATCATCGCAGGGATACGAACCTATGATCCTGTTACCGTAATCCAAGGATCTATTCCAGTCATCCTAATGGCTCTTTTTGCGGATCGATTACTTAGATCCAACCATGTTGTATTGCCTTTTAAACAATAACGTAAATACAAAAGTGCCCACTGGTACTCTAGTTTATCAAACTAAGTTCTTTTCTATCCTCAAGATAAGACAATAAGCGAGAAGATAATGGGCTTCTATTGAACATAATGGATGTCTTTTCAGTTATAGTAAGAAACCTTCTATTATTTATGGAGATCACATTTTGGATGTCTAGCCAATATCCCATGTGATAAATAAAGCTTTATGTAGTATAATATCTTTAAATTCTGTTAGTATCCTGTTCTTATGTATGCTTAGGTTAATTTAGATGATTGATTTGAGCCATTGCACCATAAATAAAGGAGCTTATTTGTATATGAAAAAAACAAAAATAAAGGGTGAGACGGAAGAGCTTCTAGAAGTATCGCCTGAAAGTAAGTCTCCAAAAAAGAAAGTTACTGTAAGTTCATTGATCGATGAGAGTATAAATTTTCCTATTGTAGGCATTGGAGCATCAGCCGGTGGACTTAGCGCATTTGAAAGCTTTTTTTCTGGTCTACCTTTGGATAGAGATCCAAATATTGCCATTGTATTAATACAACATTTAGCACCACACCATAAAAGCATTTTAACGGACATAATAAAAAGATACACTCGTATGCATGTGTATGAAGTTGAAGATGGTATGAAAGTATTGCCTAATTGTGTGTACATCATTCCCCCAAACAATGATATGGCATATATTAATGGGTACCTCCAGCTTTTTGAACAAGGTGCTCATAAAGGGATTAATATGCCCATTGATTTTTTCTTTCGTTCCTTAGCGGAAGATCAACGAGAGAAATCCATCTGTGTTATTCTCTCAGGAACTGGATCTGATGGTACTTTAGGTTTAAGATCCATTAAAGCTGAAGGGGGACTGGTTCTAGCTCAGAGCCCAGAAACTGCTGAATATGATGGAATGCCTTTGAGTGCGATAGGGACAGGTTTGGTTGACTATAAACTTCAAGCATCGGAGATGCCAAAGCATATCTTAATGTATTTGAATCATTCGCATAGTTATGAAGTGTTAAAAAACATCAATGTTTTAAAAGAAGACAGTGCACTGAAGAAGGTCTTTATTCTATTACGATCTCAAATGGGACATGATTTTTCAAAATATAAATCAAATACCATCAATCGACGTATAGCCCGGCGATTGGCAGTTAATCAAATAGAAACCATGGATGATTATGTTCACTATCTTCAAAAGAATCCCACTGAAGTAGAATTACTTTTTAGAGACTTGCTTATTGGGGTAACAATGTTTTTTAGGGACCATGAGTTGTTTTCGATCTTAGAAGAAAACATCATCCCCAAACTGTTTGAGAATAAACCTCAAGGTTCAGTCATCCGTGTATGGTGTGCTGGATGTTCAACAGGAGAGGAAGCTTACTCTTTTGCCATCTTGCTTCAGGAAAAGGTTGAACAACTCAAGAAGAACTATCGAATACAGATTTTTGCGACGGATATTGATAACAGAGCCATCGCGATCGCAAGAGCTGGCATTTATACGCGAAGTATTGCTCAAGATGTTTCGGAAGAACGCTTGGCTAGATTCTTTTCATTAAGCACTGAGTCGGATACTTATCGAATCAATAAAAACATTCGTGATTTATTGGTTTTCTCTGAACAAAGTGTGATTAAAGATCCTCCATTTTCTAGACTAGATTTTATCGCTTGTCGAAATTTAATGATTTATTTCAATAGGGAATTACAGACAAAATTGATACCGACCTTCCATTACGCATTAAATCCTGGAGCTTATCTCTTTCTAGGAAATTCCGAGACCATAGGTGATTTTGATGCCTTGTTTACAGTATATGATCGAAAATCAAAGATATTCAGAAAGAAAGAAGGCATTGTTAAGCACCCATTATCTCCTTACATCATCATGCCCAACGAAACTGACTACAAAATGAAACTACAAAACACAAAAATAGAGACTGTCCAGAAGCACTCGCTTAAAGACATGACAGAACAATCCATTCTCAAGGAAAGCTCAGTAGTAGGAATTCTTATTAATGAGCATGGGGATATTTTATATTTACATGGCAAATCTGGACTCTATTTAGAACTAAACCCTGGTGAAAGTGGTGTAAATAACGTTTTGAAGATGGCGCGTGAGGGTTTGAAGTTTGAATTGATTAACGCACTGAGAAAAGTAATCGAGAGAAGAGAGACTGTCCGAATTGATCGAATTAGTATAAAGAACAACGGCCATATTTCTCATGTCAACTTGATTGTGAGGGCGCTTACTTCTGGTGTAGCATCTGCCAATGAAACCCCTCTATACATCATCTTATTGGATGTTGCTGTAGAATTAGAAAATGGCGCCCAGATTTTAACTGTTAAGAGTGATTTTTCTCCTAAAGTAGATATTGAACTTGAAGAATTAAAGGCAGAACTCAGAATCAAGGATGAGTATCTTCAAACATCCATTGAAGAGCTAGAAACTTCTAATGAAGAGCTTAAATCCTCCAACGAGGAGCTACAATCAGTCAATGAAGAACTACAGTCAACCAATGAAGAACTAGAGACTTCTAAAGAAGAACTACAATCCATCAATGAAGAATTGTCTACTGTAAACTCTGAATTACAGATTAAGGTTCACGATTTGTCTCAAGTAAACAACGACATGAACAACCTACTGGCTGGTACAAACATCGCGACAGTTTTCTTAGATCTTCAACAGAAGGTGTTAAGATTTACTCCAGAAGCCAACAAGATTGTAAATCTAATCTCCACCGATATTGGTCGACCTTTTTCTCATATCGTTACCAATATAGTCAATTACAATCAATTGATTATCGATGTTAAGAATGTATCGGATACTTTGATTCCAAAACGAATTGATGTTTTGACCGTGGATGGTAAATGGTTTAATATGATTCTTCAACCCTATAGAACCATTGATAATGTAATCGAAGGAACGGTCATCACCTTCGTTGATATCAGCGACGCAAAGATGGCCAAAGAAGCTTTAGCAATCTCTGAATTAAGTTATCGTACCATGTTTGAAATCTCTTATGAAGGGATTGTAATTTTAGATGGTCAAACCGGAAAAGTATTGAAATTGAACCCCGCAATCACCACCATGTTAGGATATTTAGAAGATGAGTTACTCGAGAAAGAAATTTGGAACAATGACCAATTCAAAAAATTTATTCCATCCAAAGAGAGATTAACGGATTTCAGAGAACAAAAACATTATCGTTTTGAGAATGTCTTATTAAAGTCGACTTCAGGTAAGAATATTAAAGTTGAAATCATTTGCAGCTACTTTGAAATTTCAGGCAAAGAATTTATACAATGCAACATTCGTGATTTTAGTGATCATTTAAATGATGAAAAATCACAAACGAAAGTACAATTGTAGGCGAGTAAAATGCGAAAGAAAATAGACACAAATACCAACCTAGAATCAAGTGAGTCAAATCAGAAAACGAATGAAATTGAGAAGTTTAGTAATCTTCGTTCTGGGGCAGAAAAGAGGCTCGAAGATGAATCTAAAACCGATGCTGAAAACATCAAGAAGCTTTCTCTAGAGGAAATACAGAACATTATTTTTGATTTGAGGGTTCATCAAATTGAACTTGAGATGCAAAATGATGAGCTAACCAGAGTCTATAATGAGTTGAATGAAATTAAATCTCGCTATTTTGATTTATATGAACTGGCTCCAGTAGGCTATCTAATCATTTCTCAACAAGGACTGATTATGGAAACCAATCTTATGGCGTCTATTATGCTAAACAAGGAACGAGAAAAACTTAAATACAGTCGGTTCTCAAAGTTTATTTATTTAGATGATGAAAGCAAGTACTATAGAATACTTTTAAAATTAAAAGATATCGAAAGTCCTCAGGAGTGTGAATTAAGAATTGTTAAAAAGGGAGATCAAGTAGTTTGGGTTCATTTAAAGATTGCAGCCATCAAAAACCAAGATGAAGTAAAATATCGAGTCATATTATCAGATATAACTGAACGCAAGAGAATGGAAGAACAACTCATTCAAAATGAGAAAAAGTTTAAGTCTCTCGTATTCTCCATGGATCAGGGCTTAGCTCTTTTTGATGTTATTCAAGATCTAAGCGGTTTACCGATTGATTTGATTTTTAGGGAAGTGAACTCGAGTTTTAACACTATGTTTGAGATTACAAGAGATTCTTGTCTTGGGAAACGAATAAGAGAAGTGATACCTCAAATAGAATCAAATTGGGTTGATGCCCTCATAGAATGTGCTCAAAATGAAAATCCTAAGTACTTTGAGAAATACAATCAGATAACAGATCGTTACTATGGCGCATACTCCTATATTCCAGGTGAAAATCAGCTGGCTGTTCTCTATACCGATATCAATGAACGCATCAAAAAAGAGAAGGAGATCATTTATTTAAACTATCATGATTCTTTAACCGGTCTTTACAATCGTCGTTTCTATGAAGAGGAACTTAAGCGATTAGATACAAATCGCAATTACCCACTGACAATTCTTATGGGCGACGTCAATGGTTTAAAACTGATCAATGATTCATTCGGCCATCAAGTAGGAGATCAATTGCTTATCAAAGCAGCGGGCATCATAAAAACATGTTGTAGGTCGGATGATATCGTTGCTCGTCTTGGTGGTGATGAATTCATAATCTTACTACCCCAAACCGACAGTGATAAAACAGAGAAAATTATTTCTCGTATCAAAAAAATGTCTTCAAAAGTGAGTATCAATGGTGTGCCAATTTCTATTTCATTTGGAGCAATCCAAAAGACCAGTAGCAATCAAAAAAATGATGATCTGTATAAAATGGCTGAAGACCAAATGTATTCAAATAAGTTATCAGAAAGCTCAAGTTCAAAGAGTCGTATGATTAATTTGATTTTGAGTACGCTTTTTGAGAAAAATCCACGTGAAATACTTCATTCACAAAGAGTAAGCGATATTTGTCGAGAAATAGCCACAGGTATGAATCTATCAAAAGATGAAATTGAACGAGTTAGTATTTCTGGACTTATGCATGATATTGGAAAAGTTGGTATCGATGAGAAATTATTAAATAGTGATAAGAAACTATCCACTAAAAATCTTCAAATCATGAGGAAACACTCTGAGATCGGTTTCCGTATCCTAAGTTCAGTCAACGAATTTTCCGAAATAGGATCGATTATATTGTCTCATCATGAAAGATGGAATGGGACAGGATATCCTAGACAAATTAAAGGTGAAGAAATTCCTTTGCTGTCAAGAATTTTATCAATAGCGGATTCCTTTGATGCAATGACCACCGAACGTACCTACAAGGATGTTTTGAGTTTTGATGAGGCAATCTTTGAAATGCAATCTTGTTCTGGAACACAATTTGATCCTATTATCGTACAAAAGTTCATTGAACTAATCAAATCTTCAAAGATCCCTTCGATCACAAGGAATAGTAACTAAAATAAGTCTAGTCTTTGTGTTCTAGTGGCTCATTTTGCGGATCGATTGCTTAGAACCAACAAGCATTTAACCTCGTCTAAACAATAAAAGTGGTGCACTAGATTAAACAGGGCGTATACGGTTCATCTCTTATAAATAAGTAAAAAGAGTCTTATGTTTAATAAGATTTTTTTTAGGGTTAAATTCAGTGTGGGCTTAAGACATTAAGTAAGTGTTTTAGGGGTTCATTTTTTGATACAATAGGAATAAGTGAGTTAACGACGATGAACAACTATGATCGTATCAAAGTAAAACAAAAATATTATGATCGAGTAGAAATGCTGATCATGCCGACAAGAAATGAAGCAGCCATCTTTACGACGGTCCATGTTCATGCGCCTAAGTTGGTTTCCTATCTTAAAAATAATGGGCTACGTTTCTTTCCTTATGTATTGTTTGTTTGTTTAAAAACGGTTCAAAAACATCCCAGTCTTAAGCGTTTTGTGTTAGGTCAAAAGGTCTATGACCATAAACGTTTATGGATATCTACCGTCATCAAAAGAAACAAAAATGATGAGAGCACAAATACTTTTGTTAAGTTTGAACTTACAGAGTCTATGAATGCTCATGAGGTCCAAACTCTATTGGATGAGCTGATTGTTCATACACGAGCTGAAAAGAAACATGATACAGATCAACTGATGCGGTTTTTATCTTTGCTTCCAACTTTTATTTTTTCGATAGCGTTAAAAGGGGCTGCTTTATTGGATCGATATGATCTATTACCCAATTCAGTAATCAAAGCAGATCCTTTACATACTGGATTGGTGATCGCCAATTTAGGTAGTATCAAAGGTCAAAGCGTGTCTCATCACTTGTTTAATTGGGGAACCAGTTCGATGGTGATCACCATAGGTGAGTTTACATCAGAAGGTGATGTAGATGTGACCTTCTCTGTAGATGAAAGAATTGCTGAAGGCGTAGCTTTTTTTAAAGCCATAGATACATTTAAGAATCTCTTGGAGAATCCTGATGAGTTTATTGCTTGATCAAGTTCATTTTAATGCCATAAATTATCCAAATGAAATCGCATTGACGCTCAACGGGAATTCACTTCGATATGATGAGTTGGATCAACTCATCCATGAAGCCATTCATAAATGTGATGCTTTAGGACTTCATCCCAACGATAGGGTAGCTTTGGTTTTACCCAACATCGTTGAGACCGTTGTTCTTTTTTATGCCTTGAATGCTTTAGGAATTACTGTTGTGATGTGTCATCCTTTAAGCTCAGGAAAGCGTTTAAGAGAACGTTGTGAGTTGATGAGGTGTAGTGCTGTCTTTGTGATGGATGTTCTACAGAAGGCACTGGATGGTCAATTGGATCAGTTTAAATTGATAACGATCTCTGCGTATCACAGTACTACTGGATTGATCTCTTTTGGATTAAAACTGAAATCCAGTGTATCTAGAACTCATCATGTCTTATGGGATGAAGTGATCCCAAGCGATCGTATTATAGAACCTCATTTTCGAAAAGATGCGGTGGTCTTATTCTCTAGTGGGACCAGTGGTCATCAAAAAGGTATTCGACTTAGCACTGAGTCTTTTAAGGCTTTGGTTGATCAGATGGAAGACGTCATTGAACCTCAAAGAGGTCTAGATTCTATGTTTTGTATCCTTCCTTTTTTTTTTTTTTTTTTTTTATCCATCGCTATGCATACGGTTTTAGCTTTAGGAGGTCGTTGTATCTTAGTACCTCGATTAAATAAGGCAAGCTTAATCAAAACGCTTCTAAGAGAAAAACCCACTTACATCGCGGCGGTACCTTATCTATTGAAAGTATTACTAAGAAATGATCGTTTTATTAAGGCAGATTTATCTTTCATCAAACAAGTTTTCGTTGGGGGAGAAAGTGTTTCCTTAGCTTTGATCAAACAATTCAACGAGATCTTAAAAAGACAAGGCTCCAAAGCAGTTGTTCAAGTGGGCTATGGATGTACAGAAACTGTTACCGCAGTAACTTTAATGGATCAAAAGGATTCAGGAAAAGCAGGGGTTGGGAAAGCATTTAGAGGCAATACCCTCAAGATCTTAAAAGAAGATGGAGGTCTAGGTGAAGTCAATGAATGTGGAGAGATCTTGATTGGGGGTCCTACCTTGATGAATGGCTATGTTGAAATGGATGAACTAACTTCTCAAGTAATGATCAAGATCGATGAAGTCATCTATTATAAAACAGGTGATATTGGTTTTCTTGATCAAGAGGGTATTTTACATTTTAAACATCGTAAAGATGACTTGATCAAAATCAAAGGCTTTATCGTTAATCCTGATGAGATCAGCGATAAGCTCTGTTCAATACAAGGTATCGAAGAAGCTAAAATCATCGTAAATGATAAGGATCAACTCATTGCGGTGATGACCTTAAACGATTCATCTAGAATTCATCGACTTCAGAAAGAAACCACCCTAGCCCTTAAGGACTTGGATGGTTGGTGTATTCCTGATCAGTATTATATTGTTAAGCATTTGCCCATCAATGAGATGCGTAAATCAGATCTTATTGCCCTAAAAGAAGGGCTTAGGACGCGAGCCCTTGAATTTCTGTTGGAATGGTCCCTTTAAAGTGTAATCCTTCCGCATCGATCTTAAAGGATTCCATACTGAATCCTGGCAATGAATCAAAGATACGGTTCATTTCAGTTCCTAAGTAAGTCCCATAATCATTGGCTTGATCAACAGGGAAAGGAATGTAACCTATGGAGATGTTTGTAAAGCTAGCTTCAAATGGTTTCCCATCGCCTTGAATCAAGGTTCCTTCTCCATAAATAGAACGTCCTTTGATGGTGGTATCGATGAGACTTTCAAAACCTTTCGCTTCAGGAAATCTTGTATAGACAGCACTTAAATCATTCCCGATTTGAGCAGAAGCGATGTATTTGTTATCCCCTACGAATTTAACTCTGATCTTAGTAAGGATGCTATTTCCTTTAACGACTTCATTGAGTATCGCAGTTGCTTCAGCACTGGTGATGACACCTTCTACTTGACGACGTCCTTTGGAAACATAATTCCCAAAGAAAATATCTTCAATACTGGCACTGTTTTCATTTAAGGTAATACCACCTTTATCGATATAAGACTGCAAATCGGTTTGAGAATACGTAACATTGACGGATTTTGGTAAGAAAAACAAACCAACGCCAACCCCTATGAGCAATAAAAAAATCAGCACGATATTTCTAAAAATATGTCTCTTCTTTTTCATGATAACCCTTTCTCGGACAGAAACCGACCTTGTCTAGCAAGCACTTATTAGTCCCATTTTAACAAATATTACCTCTGTTGACAAGACAGTTTAGCGATTTATAAACAAGGGAAGGTATCGTCGATATTGCGATATCTACCTAATAGACTTAACGGTTTCATTTGGTTTATTGAATGAAACCAAATGAACAGTGATAAAATAAACTTAAGGTGAAATCATGACCAACAGGATTGAAACAATAAAACTGGGCATTGTAAATTGTTATCTCATCCATAATGAAAATTCTTATGTATTGATCGATACAGGCTATGCTTATCAAAGAGATCTTTTAGAAAAGGCACTTATCGAATTAGGGTGTAAACCAGGTCTACTAAACTTGATCATTTTAACCCATGGAGATGCGGATCATGTGGGAAATGCAGCTTACTTAAGAGATGTCTATAAGACAAAAGTGGGGATACATAAATGTGATTCGCTTATGATTGAAACGGGTGATGAATCTAATAGTCGAAAACCTAAACCAGATCATCTATCACTCCTGTTTAAAGCGATTAGAAAGCTAGGTCTATTGGATAAGCAATCTAAAATGGTGACTTTTAAAGCTGATCTTTATCTAGAAGAGGGCCAAAGATTAAATGAATATGGATGTGAAGCCAGTATACTATCTATACCAGGACATACAACAGGCTCCATCGGAGTCTTGACGAAAGAAGGGGATTTATTTTGCGGAGATTTGATGTATAATCTACCAGGTTTTGGATATATCGATGATGCCATTGAACATCAAAAAAGCATAGATAGAGTAAAGAAACTTCAACCACGATTAATCTATCCTGGTCATGGGAAAGCATTTCAATTAAAGTCACTTATTAAGTGACTTTTTTAAACCTATTTAAATGGATCTAGTCTTTGATCGGAAGTCGATCTTTAACTTCTGGTAAAGCTCTAAACGGCTGATGAGGTTCACTTTGATACCAATAAGCAGTACTTGACCAATCATCACTTCGATGATTATTATGACCATGTTCAATGGTAACTTTGATCGATGTATTGAATAAGATAGGATCTAAGATATGGTATCGATAGTATGTAATCTTACCACCCCAGTTTTCATCGCCTGATAAAATCAAACCATGATAAGGTGCATTGTATTCTTGTCTAGGACACCAACCCATATTGACATAATCTTCTGTTCCAGTCCCATGAAGGGAAGGTGGCCACACTTCACCATCGATGAAGATCATATCATCACCCTCACCAGGCCAATTCCATGCCTCTGTTTTTCTTAGATTATGAATATTGAGATTACATCCAACGTAATGTCCTTTTCCTCTTGCTTCCAATAAGACATAATTATCTTTACCTGTTTTGTTTTCACCACCAAATAAGAATTCTTCATTGGATAGAGATCCTTGTGGGATACCTTGAGTAGGATTCTCTCTGTTCCAATAGGCATGGAAGCGAAGCAAATCATCAGTAATATTTTCTTCCACATAATCGATGTAGAAGTAAAGGATCACCTTTGTGTCGCATTGATTTTCAATCTCTATACGAGATTTTTTATAAGGCATAGGAAACCAACAGTTGAAAGCTTTCCCATCTTCTGGACTCATCTGAAGCGGGGCAGAGATAAAGTTGCGATGAAGCCCATGACCTATCCCAAAGAAGTCGCCGATGGGGACTTCTACACTTGGGTATGGCTCATCATCCCAAAACATCCTCAAAACTATCTTTCTTAAATAGGCTTCCTCGAAAGTAAAGTTTTCATTGGCTAAAGTCATCCAAATGTGTTGAATGGTTCCAGACTTAGAAACATCCATTAAAGTTCTTTTTTCGTTGACTTCAAGTAAGAAACTGTCTTTATTACCACCACTACGATCATAACTGGATTCTCGCTTTCGTTGACCAAATTTTTCTTGAGCTAATAATGAAAGTGAGTTGAAAGGATCATGAGACATAGAGCTTACCTCGATTAAGTTTAGTATAAACCAAATTTTGATTTCATTGTATTCCTAGTACAAGAAGATAAGGGATAGTTTATTGTGAATATCTTTTATATTCACACAAATCTATGGATTTCACTAAATAAGTGATAAACTATTCATAAAGTAAGCGATATTTATTTGATAATCTAAAAGCTATTTGTCTAGGTATTTAACCTAAAAAGGTGAGAGGGAAATAAGAATGAAACTGACTAAAATGTGGATCGTGGTTCTCTTTGTGTTATTGAGTGGATGTGCTCCTGTTGCGCAAGAATGTGAAGTCTGTGAAGAGTGCGAAGTGTGTGAAGAATGCGAAGTAAATCCATTCCCAACTGGACTAGTTTTACCTCAAGTCTACATCATGGCTAAGCTTTACTATACAGCGGAAGACTTAGCAGCACTTCAAACCAATGTGGTAGAGCCTTTGGTTGCCTATTTTGACTCCTTGGATCAAACAGTTGTTTCGATTCAGATCGATAATGATAATCGAGGGGGTAGCGATAAACATACCTTTACTGTAGAAGTCATCGTTTCTGACAATGATGGGAATGCTGACCCTATTTATCTTGGTTTCCTTCATTCTAAAGTGGATGGACTTATTCCAGTATGGGTCATGGAGACTATGGATTAGAGTTATTGCCTGAAGTCGTAAAATTTGGGATTCATTCTAACTGGGTAGACGATTGTCGCCCAGTTTTTTATGGTATATACAAAGATGAAAAGATCCTTCATTGGTTACTATCAATAGTACTTTACATTTGCCCCATAAAGGGGGTATGATGTGGTCAATAATGATGGGGGGAAAATAATGAATTGGAATTTGACTGCAGAATACATATCGATTGGCTTTGTACTAGTACTACTCTTTTATTCATGGGGTCAAAAACAAACTCAAGGTTTGAAAGATAAACTATTTCATTTCTATCTATTTTTTGTGTTTATTGAAATATCTTTGTCGATTATATCAATCTTAGCCATCGAAAATTATCGTAGTATTCCGATTGAAGTCAATCAGTTTATTCAATTGATTTACTTTATTTGTACGCCACTTTTATCTGTGTTATTTACACAATATATCGTTGTTGTTGGTTGGGAAAATGATGGAAAAATTAAAACTTATCTGTTGGTTGCAATATTCCCTTATCTTCTGTATATTCCATTTATTGTTTCTAATATGTTTACACATTCGCTA
>CAZXTB010000008.1:0-4556 GCA_964643535.1 uncultured Erysipelotrichaceae bacterium
ACGATAAACCCTAGACTTATAAAAAAAGAAGATTGAAAATCTTCTTTTATTTTTTATTAAGGATCTGAATGATTTCACTTTCGATCGTTAAGGTTATGGTTCCTGATACATCAGTTCTATAGTGGGTGGTTTGATGATCAAGATAGCGTTGAATCACATCCTCATCAGGAAGCCAATAGGTGTTATCAGTCCCTACAGAGATGATTCCGTATTGTGGTGTTACCAAGGATACAAAAGCTTCACTGGAGGAGGTTCTAGAGCCATGATGGCCTATTCCTAAGATATCAGCGTCTAAGTCATAACCATAATCGATGAGTAGACTCTCAGACTCTTTATCTGCATCTCCCATCAGTAAGATCACTTGATTCTGATAAGTCATTCTATAAACCAAGGATAAGTTATTTTGATCATCAAGAAATGGGGATAAAGGACCTATGATTTCAAAAGAAGACGATCCAAAAGTAAAACTAAGAGGTCCTTTAAAATCATATCTCGTAATATTCGCATTTTCGCCATCTACTGCACTCATAAGATTTTTATAGGTCGTTGTGGTATAGGTCGCATTGGGTAAGATGATGTTTTCTACACTAAAGCTTTCAATGACTTCATCGAGACCTCCAATATGATCCTCATGATAATGAGTCGCAATGACATATTCTAAATCATCTACGCCTAAAGTCGTTAGGGTGGATTCAATCAAACTCGCATCCGCATTGTTTCCCCCATCAATCAATAGATCATTGTTTTGATCATCTTGAATCAAGATCGATAAAGCTTGGCCCACATCGATAAAGGTAATCGTGAGTTTTCCTGTGCTTATGACAGGTTTAGAACTAGCGTCTAATGGATTACTTCCCTTTTCGATTTCTACGGTATCTAGATAACCATCATTATCATCATCTGGATCCACTAAATTAGGAAGCAAATCATGATCATGATCAAGCGGTAAACTGAGTTCATCTAATGGATCACTACCACATTTGATTTCTAATTCATCTGAATAATGGTCCGCATCATCATCGATGTCTAAGGTATTTTCTATCCCATCATGATCCGTATCGATTACCGGTGGGGTTAACGCTAGGGTTACTGCTAAGGAAACCGATAAGAAGATAACGACCGCAATTAAAAGACGTGCCACTGGATTGGTCTTAGGATTTTTCCATAAGATCAAGGTGAACCCACCTGAAAGAAAGATAACTATAATGACAAGGATACTAGGAAAATTCATATTTATTCCCACTCGATGGTGGCAGGTGGTTTAGAAGTCACATCTAAGATGATTCTATTGATGCCTCTAACCTCGTTGATGATTCTATTGGAGATCTTATCTAAGACCTCATAGGGGATCTTAGCGTAATCTGCAGTCATCCCATCGATACTGGTAACGGCTCTTATGCCTAAGGCATAATCGTAAGTTCTCTGATCACCCATGACCCCAACGGAGCGGATGTTGGTTAAGACGGTAAAGTATTGCCAGATCTCACGATCCAATTGAGCCGCTTTGATTTCTTCATGTAGAATCGCATCGCTTAATCTAACGATATCGCATTTGGCTTCAGTGACTTCACCGATGATCCGTATCGCTAAACCAGGCCCTGGGAAAGGTTGACGATAGACCCAAGATTCATCAAGACCTAAAAGTAAACCTAAAGCTCTGACCTCATATTTAAACAAGGTGTTTAAAGGTTCTATCAGTTTAAACTGGATGTCTTTAGGAAGACCTCCTACATTATGATGAGATTTAATGGTTTGAGCCGATAAGGTCCCTGATTCGATGATGTCGGTATATAGGGTCCCTTGAGCGAGCCACTTGATGTGGGATAGTTTTTGAGATTCAGATTCAAAGACTCTGATGAATTCTTCACCGATGATCTTACGCTTACGTTCTGGATCTTCTATTCCTTTTAATTTACCTAAAAAGCGTTCTTTCGCATCAATAGAAATCAAGTTGACCCCAAAGTAATCTTTAAAGGTCTTCTCAACTTGTGCACCTTCATTGAGTCTCATCAATCCATGATCCACAAACATACAGGTCAATTGATCCCCAATGGCTTTATGAAGCAAAGCAGCCACTACAGCTGAATCTACACCTCCACTAAGCGCACATAAAACTTGATCATCTTTGACCAAAGCTTGAATTTCTTTTATCTTAACGTCGATGAAGGAACTTAGATTCCAGTTCTTTTCTGCGTGACAAACATTAAACACAAAGTTGCTTAACCATTGATTCCCATAAACCGTATGTCTAACTTCTGGATGAAACTGTAAGGCATATAGTTTTCTAGAACCATCACTCATGGCCGCTAAGATACCATTACCACTCAGCGCATCTTCTTTAAAACCTTGTGGTACTTTAGAAACATAATCTCCGTGACTCATCCATACGATCTGTTGTTGAGGTAAATTTTCACTCAACTTTGATTTATTTTCGATGATGATGTTAGATTTACCATATTCTTTGATCGAAGAGGAAGAGACTGTGCCTCCTAATTGATGAGCCATCAGTTGCATTCCATAACAGATGCCTAGAATAGGTAACTTTAAATCATAGATCTTAGGATCGATACTGAAGGATTTCTCATCATAGACAGAATTAGGACCTCCTGAAAAAACGATGCCTTTAAGATCAGGATCATTTTCAAACATCGACAAAGGCGTATTGTGAGGCAAGAGCTCACTATAGACACCCATCTCACGTATCCTACGTGCGATCAATTGGTTATATTGACTACCAAAATCCAAAACGACGATTTTATCGGCCACGGTAATTGGGTGCCTCCTGAACATTATCCACATCATGAGGATGAGATTCATTAAGACCCGCATTGGTGATCTTTACGAATTGAGCTTCTTTCTTTAAACGTGTGATGTTTTCACATCCCACATAGCCCATCCCAGATCGTAAGCCGCCCATCATTTGATAGATGACTTCTGCGATAGGACCTTTATATGGAACAGTGGCTTCGATGCCTTCTGGAACCAATTTATTGAGTTCTTTCTGTCCACCTTGGAAGTAACGATCGGAAGAGCCTCTTTGCATAGCACTTAAAGACCCCATCCCTACATAAGACTTTACTTTCTTCCCATAAACTTCTACGACTTCTCCAGGCGTTTCTTCACAGCCTGCCAAAAGTCCTCCCAGCATCACCGCATCGGCTCCTGCCGCTAAAGCTTTGACGATATCTCCAGAGAATTTGATTCCCCCATCGGCGATGATCGATACACCACGATCTTTAGTGACTTGATATACATCGTTGATGGCTGTGATCTGAGGAACACCCACCCCTGCGACCACTCGTGTCGTACAGATGGATCCAGGACCTACCCCAACTTTAACGATGGAAGCTCCTGCTTCAATAAGGGCCAAAGCGGCACTTCCTGTAACGATGTTGCCTCCAATCAAGGTGACATTTGGATAAGCGGTATGAATCTTACGAATGGTATCTAAGACCCCTTTTGAGTGACCATGGGCAGAATCTACCGCGATCACATCGATTTGAGCCAAGACGAGTGCTTTAACCCGTTCCATCGTTTCTGTAGATACCCCAACAGCGGCACCCACTAAATATCTTCCTTGTTCATCAAGAGCTGCGGTTTCTGGATGAGTTACAGGTGCTTTCTTAACGGTTTCAACCATTGTGGCCTGTAGTTTAATCGATAGATTCTTATGTAGGATGCTTAAGCCTCCTGCATTGGCCAAAGCGATGGCCATTTTATCTTCAGTGACGGTATCCATCGCTGCGGATAAAAGTGGAATATTGAGCTTAATTTTATCTGTCAAGGTCGTTTTGAGATCGACATTGGCAGGTACTACGGTCGAATAAGCTGGAATCAACATCAGATCATCAAAGGTATATCCTTCTTTGACCAGTTTTCCATTGAGATTGTCCATAAGTTCCTCCTGTTATTTTGAAGATTATATCAAAAAACCCCTTCAGTTGAAAGGGGCTATCTTCTTTGTCTTACGACTTCGAAACAAAGTACGGCCGATGCGGAGACCGCATTCAGGGCTACTTTTAAATCAGTAGGATAAGAAATCATCACTGCTTTGTCCATTTTAGCCATAACAGCACTGGATAAGCCTCGCATTTCTCCTCCAATCCCTAAACAAATATTCTGTTTAAAATCAAAATCCAAATAATCGATGGAGCTCTCATTACGATAAGTCACCGCAAAAAGATATTTATTTTTCTTTAAGGTATCGATCGCTAGACTCAGATCTTCAACCATCACCAAATCGATCGCGTCAAATAGACCCGCACTGCTTTTCATCAAGGTCGCTTGAGAACTTTCTAGATCTCTATTACTCATAAGGATCGCATCGACTCCCGCAATGGCAGCCGTTCTAAAGATTTGACCTAAGTTGAAGGGATCTTCTATCCCTTCAAGAAGTAAAATGAAGCCTTTTTCTTTTTTTAGTACTATAAAAAGTTAATATAAACTTCACCTAATCCGTTTTCTACGTAGGCGTTAAGTGACATTTTTAATTCAATAACTCCGTTATTATCTTGTAGTGAAAAACTGGAAATTATCGCTGTTGGGATATAAATACA
>CAZXTB010000008.1:4566-7367 GCA_964643535.1 uncultured Erysipelotrichaceae bacterium
TAATGAGGATAAAGAACGCTCTTCAGCCAAAGCGATAAGACCCCCATGGGTATGACCACTGGTCATGGCTTGAAGTTCTTCTTTAGGGAGTCGTTTAAAGAAAACCCCTTCTCTTAGACAAAGTCCTTCGATGTATGAAAGATCCTTAGTGGATTTCTTGGTCTCATCGAGATAGACAACCTCGACTTTTCTTCGATGATACTTCAAAGCTGCTTTGATCGATAAGGCGCCTTCTAAGGTGATCATAAGGTTTCCTTTCTACGGATAAAATCTCCAACTTGGACAAAACACGGAATCTTCATCGTAAGTTTAGCCATAGGCTTATTGGCGGTTTGAACTTGAGCCCCTGTTTCATCCTCTAAGCTGGTCAATATAAAACTTTCATTGACCCCTTTAGGCCCAAACACTTCACACAGTTCACCGAGTTTAACGTTATTGCGCATTTCAACCAAAACGGAATCTTGTTCAACCTTGATGACGGTCCCGATAAAATTCTGAACGACCCCTTCTTCTGAGTTCACGTAGACTTGACCATTTTGATTCGGTAAGGCTTTTAGAAAACCATTAAAAGTAGCTCTGTTTTCCGCTTGATTTAGTTCTTTGATCAACTGAGCTTTTAGGCTATCCGTTGCGCTATGAGAAACCAACGCATCGATCCATAAACGATAGGCCTTAACGATGACTGCGATATAATATGCAGACTTCATACGACCTTCGATTTTTAAACTCACCACATTTGAATGAATCAAGCTTTCGATGAGATCCAAGGTCTGAAGATCCTTAGAACCCATCGTAAAAGGATCCTCTTGTCTACTGATCACCTGATCATTTTGAGTGAGTTCGTACGCCCATCGACAAGACTGTGCACAACCCCCTCGATTCGCATCTCGAAGGGTCAATTCGTTACTTAAGGTACATCTTCCAGAATAATTGACACACATTCCCCCATGAATGAAGACCTCGGTAGGAAGTGATGAAGATTTGGAGATCGTTGAGATCGCTTCTAGATCCAATTCACGAGCCAAAACGACTCGATCGATTCCCAATGATTTATAAAAATCCATGGCTTTTGAATTGGTGATGGAAAGCTGGGTACTTAAATGGACCTCATAGTTCATTTTCAATCGATGAGCCAATTGAGCGATGGCCAAAGACGCTACGATGATCGCATCGACGTGAATCTCATCGAGTTCCTTTAAATAAGATTCTAAGCCTTCTAGATCTTCCTCATGGGCAATCATATTGACCGTCACATAGAGTTTCTTACCCATTGAATGCGCAAAATCAGCCGCTTCTTTTAGATGACTCAATTCGAAATTACTCGCGCGAGCTCTTAATGAGAAACGTTTTCCTCCCACATAGACCGCATCTGCCCCATACAGATAGGCTACTTTGGCCCGTGCGAGATCCCCAGCAGGTGCCAATAGTTCTATTGAACTCATAGTGACTCCTGTCTAAGATTGGTTTTACGAGTAAAATAACCTTTAAATAAAGGCAGTTTATTGGTTTTATAGAATTCAGCGATTGAATTAAGATTTTTTTCTTTGACTTGAGCGATGATCAGTTTAAAGAAGCTTTGGGCTTCATCTTTATCCATAAAGAGATCATCGAGATGAAGTCCATAAAGTCCTGATTGATTTAAGGTAGGAAGCTCTTCTAAAGGATTTAAGATGTCTTGAGTAAAGACACAAAAAGTCTTGGCTTCTTCTAAAATAGGCATCTTTTCACTTCGTTTAAGTTCTCTGATTCGATAATTCGTCTCATTAAGGACTTTTTGACTACCACCGATTTCTTGAAGATAACTCGATAATAAAGGACGTCTACTGACCGACATTTGAAGATGGCCTGCCCCAAACATTTCAATTTTTTGAGGGAAATGAGACGCAAGATTCAAACTTTCTTCAAGTGTCAATTCTTTAGATAAAACCAAACGATCTACAAGTTCTAGTAGAGTTTTTATTTCTAAAGAATTGGTTAGTATTGTTTCAGGGGCGTAGATGGTTTCACCTTGATAGCCCAAAGACTTCAGAATCATCAACACAGCTAAATCTGCGAAGTAAAAGCCTTGGATGGGATAGGTAAGTAAAGTCTTCATCCATGTCTCTAGATTATCTAATTCAGTTTCTTCGATAAACCCATTGATTTCGATGTAGAGTCTATGAGAAGTAAGAAGATCACTCTTAAGCAGCTCTAAAAAGCTTTCCTTTGAGTGAAGATAAGGTTGTTTATAAGAAAAGAGAGGTTCTCTTATCACAAAATCCACCAAAGGATCTTGATAGGTCTGAATTTGATCAAGTGAATGAACTTGAAGCAGTATCCTCACATTAAGCCTCTATATACGCTTTGGTTTTCTTATTAAAGATCACCAAGACAAAGACAATGGCGACTATGGAAACCACGCTCAACCATCCAAATACGGTCTGGTAGCGTGCTCCTGATGAGAGTTCTTTAGGAACAAAGCCTGTCATTAAGGCATAGATCTTATCCCCATAATAAATGCCTACCGCAAAGAAAGTCTGATAGATCCCCATCGTCACTTCTCGCATGTCTTTCGCAAAAGGCTGCATCGCCATCCCCAACAAGACATTGTAGGTTAAACCATAACCAAATCCATTTAAAGCATTCAACCAAAACAAGGTCGTAGGATCGGTAATAAACGAGGCCAATAAGGTAAATAGTCCACTCAGGGCTAAACCTAAGACCAAGGTATTTTTGACCCCGATTTTTTTCTTTAAAACGATGCCTACTAAGACCCCAGCCACCAATTGAGCAATCGAATAGACCATCTCTACATAGGCAAT
>CAZXTB010000008.1:7377-14522 GCA_964643535.1 uncultured Erysipelotrichaceae bacterium
AGCCTGATGAGGCAAAACGCACAAACGAGATCACGATTCCCATTAGACATAAAAGTAAGAAGTTACGATTACTGAGGGCACTTTTCACATGAGCGAAAGTAAAATTACGACCTGCTTGTTTATTGTCTTTCACAAACATTAAGAAGATTAAGGCAAGCGCCGCTAAGATCGCACTGACCCCCCACATCCATCCATAATCGATGGGTTTCGTAGAAGTCGCAATGTATTGAAGCGGAGACATTAAGAATTCTGCCAGTAATGGAGCAACGGATAAGACAGAGACAGAAAATATGGCTTGCTGAGGACTAAAGGTTTCCGCAAACATAACGTTGAATAAACTTAAGATACTTGCGCCTGCACCTAAAGCCAAAGATGACCAATAGAGTGATTCATAGGAAGGATCAATAAGTACCAGTATCGAAGATCCTAAGATAAAACACAAAGCCAAAGCGATAAAGAACTTACGACTCTTAAAGAAATCAGATAAGGCAAAAATGGGTAAACGAACAAAGATAGAGATTAACCCATAAGCGGCAGCCATCGTCGCAGCACTTGAGACATCAAGTCCAAGTCCCCCATCGGCAAGTGTCCCTGTCGCATAATTCTTACGATAAGCACGTATGATGTTGATGGCACTCCAAAAGAGAACCAAAAGGACAAAAACCAGGACCTGGTATCGAGTCAGTTTATATTTCTTAATCAAATAGATGCTTAAAGCCAATGTAAGAATGATCGTAAATACAATCAAGATCAGTTTGTTTGAAAGTAGTGCAGTCATGGTAGTCCCCTTAATGTGTCTATTTTATAGTATTCCACCCTAAAAATAAAGCATTACTCTTTAAGGCTCGTGATATAATTTTCCCAAAAGGTGATTTATGAAAACAATCGACTTAAGAAGTGATACCGTAACCCAACCCACTCAAGCCATGCGTGAAGCGATGTTTAATGCGAGTGTCGGCGATGATGTGTATGGAGATGACCCTACGGTCAATGAATTAGAAACCTTAGCGGCTCAACTGGTCCATAAAGAAGCAGCGCTTTTCGTCCCTTCAGGTACGATGGGTAATCAGTTGGCTTTGATGACCCATACTCAACGTGGCGATGAGATCATCACTGGAAGCCATAACCATATCGTTATTCATGAAGTAGGCGCTATACCTGTGCTTTCTGGGGCAGGCGTAAGAACGATTCAACATCCTGATGATTTTATAACCCCAGCTCAGTTGATTAGAGCCATTAGATCCAACGACATCCATGAACCTCACAGTTCTGTCTTATCTTTAGAAAATGCCTTATCTAATGGTAAGGTCATGCCTTTAAGCTTAATGAAGGATGATTATGAACTCGCGCATAAACATGGGCTTAAGGTTCATTTAGATGGGGCTCGTTTATTCAACGCTGCAGTGGCTTTGAAGGTAGAGGCGACTGAGCTTACCCAATATTGTGATAGTGTGATGTTTTGTTTATCCAAAGGCTTGTGTGCTCCAGTAGGATCCATCTTAGCGGGATCTTCAACGTTTATCGCTAAAGCACGTAAAAATCGTAAACTCTTATGTGGAGGAATGAGACAAGCTGGCTTTCTAGCGGCTGCTGGGCTTATCGCACTTAAAGAGATGCGTTTACGTTTAAACGAAGATCATGAGAATGCGAAATACTTAGCGAAACGTCTACTTGAGACAGGTTTGGTTACCCTTAATATGGAAGATGTCCAAATCAATATGGTTTTCTTTGAATTTGTCGATCCTCACTTCAATCATGATGATTTCCCTACATATCTTTTAAAAAACGGGGTCAAGATCAATCCTGATTTTCCTTCCTATCGCTTTGTGACCCATTATTGGATCAATAAAGAAGACATCGATAAGGTTGTAGATTTAATCAAACAGTACTAAAAAAGACCCTAGGGTCTTTTTAGCTTTTAATGACAGACAATACTTTTTGAACATCTTCTTCAGGATTGACCTTATCGAAGACTGCAGCGATCTTGCCTTGTGGATCGATGACGAAGGTCGTTCTAACAACACCCATCACCATTTTCCCATACATGTTTTTTTCTTTATACACATCATATAGATTAATGACTTCTTTTTCTTCATCCGCTAAGAGTTCAAAGTTTAGATTGAACTTCGCAAGAAACTTAGAATGACTCTTTTCATCATCTTTACTGATCCCAAAGACTTTGATGTTTCTAGAAGAGAATTCACTCATGGCATCTCGATACGAACAAGCTTGGATCGTACATCCAGGTGTATCATCTTTTGGATAGAAATATAAGACCACATATTGTCCTTTGTAGTCAGATAAGGATCTGGTTTCACCGTTTTGATTCTTTAGGGTAAAATTTGGAGCGACTTCATTTACATTGGGTTTAGACATAAAACCTCCTGCTTTCATTTAATCACAAGGATTGAGTTCATCAAGGATTTTGCCTAACAAGTTTTACGATACGTGCTTCATAAGGTCTAAAGACCATCTTATTGTCCATTGGTCCATACGTAGGATAATTACACAACTGGGTTTTCATTTCTTTATAATCATCAGCTTTAAACAAAGCAGGTTTATCATCAAGATTGATCAGAATTAAGAATCTTTCGTTTTCATCTTCTCGGGTATAGGCTAAGATCTGTTTATGGTCCTTAAGATAAGGAGCGAAACTTCCTGAACGTAAAGCTGAATGAGCTTGATGAAAAGCAATCAGTTCTTTGGTGAAGTTTAAGATTGAATCTTTATCCTCAAGATCTTTCTTAACATTGATTTTCTGATAATTAGGATTTAATACAAACCAAGGTTTAGTGGTTGAGAATCCTGCATAAGATCCATTATCCCATTGCATGATGGTTCTCGCATTGTCTCGAGTCATTTTTTGTATGATGGGCAATCGGATAAAACGTGGTAGATGAAACATCTTTTTCAACATCTTGAAATCACTGATGGCTTCAAAATCTTCCCAGTCTTTCTCATCGACTTTCATATTTGTCATACCTATTTCTTCACCTTGATAGATAAACGGCGTCCCATAGGCAGTGATCGTAGACATTAAGAGTGCTTTCTGGCTTTCAGCTCTAAAGCGTTTCTCATCTCCAAAACGAGACACAGATCGACCATTATCATGGTTAGACAAGAAATTACCCATCCAGAATTTATTCTCATAAGCGGCTAAATTCCAGTTGTTGAAGATGTTTTTAAACTCTGGGATGGTCCAATGATACAACTTGGTAAAATCGTATTTACCTAAAGGTCCACAGCCGATCAAAACAAGGTCAAAATGAAACATCATGTCGAGTTCTTTTCGATCGAAGCCACAGTATTGAGCACAACTGTCTTTGTTGACGATCATGCCTTCTCCTAGATATAAACCAGGATACTTACTCATGACTTCTTCATACATCTCTCTTAAGTATTCATGAGACATCGGTTGAGAGACGATCAAGTCTCCTGCGAATTGAAGTCCTTTCTTATGGGGATCTTTATCAGGAAGACCTTCGGCTTTCGCGATGATGTTGATGACGTCCATTCTAAAACCAGCGATGCATTTATTCATCCAAAACTTCATGATCTTATAGATCTCTTGTCTAACCTCAGGATTCTTCCAATTGAGATCGACTTGTTGAGGGGTAAACATGGTTAGATAATATTCATTCTCAATCGTTGACTTTGTCCAAGCAGGACCTCCAAATACACTGATCCAATTGTTGGGGGCTTTCCCGTTTTTACCTTCTCTAAAAATATAATAATCGCGATAGATAGAGTTAGAATCTGAAATGGCTTGTTTAAACCAAGGATGTTCACTAGAGGTATGATTTGCGATGAGATCCATTAAGATGCCTATACCTCTGCTTTTAGCCTCAGAGATCAACTGATCCATGTCTGCCATCGTCCCATATTCAGGCTGTATGTTATAATAGTCGGAGATATCATAGCCATAGTCTACATTGGGAGACACATAGACAGGACATAACCAAATCGTCTTTATACCTAAAGATTGAAGGTAATCGAGCTTAGAGATGATGCCTTGTAGATCACCGATCCCATCCCCATTAGAGTCTTTAAAAGATCTTGGCCAGATTTGATATACCACATCGTTCATTTGTGTTTTATACATCATTGTACCTCTTCCTTATTTTACCACTCAAACTATGAATCAACACAGTCTCTTATCCACATTCCCAGCGCTCCACATGGTGGTTGCCGTAAGTAAAACCCGTCCGATTTCTTCTATTGAAACAAAGATATTGGAAGGCTTTTCTCATTTTGGAGAGAATAAAGCTCAAGAACTCCTAGAAAAATCGAAAGTTAATTTAGAAGTGACTTGGCATTTTATCGGTCGAATTCAAACCAATAAACTCAAGGACATCGTCTCAGTAGCTTCTTGGATTCACTCTGTTGATCAGATCAAACACATCCAATTGATCGAAAAGTATGCCTCTTTATACAATAAAGACATCAACATCCTAATTCAACTAAACCTCACCAATGAAGCCCAAAAAGGTGGCGTTTCAATGAGTGAATGTAAATCCTTAATCGACCTTATTGAAGATTATCCTCATGTTAAACTCAGGGGACTCATGGTTATGGGACCCAGTGATGCAGACCTGATCAAAACTGAAGCTGTATTTAAACAAGCTCAAGTGTTTTTTAATGAAATTCAAATAAGTCATCCTGAGATGACTGAGTTATCGATGGGAATGAGCCATGATTATGAATTGGCGTATAAGTATGGTTCTACCTGCTTTAGATTGGGAACCATTCTATTCACTTAATCGATGAGGGTTTTATCTTTTCGATGAGTAATTTTATAACTGAGTCTAAAACATAGATAAAGTCCACCACTGGGTAAAATACAAGCTAATCCATAAACCAATAGAATCCAAAGATCTCTTGAGCCGATATTTCTAATGAAGTAAGTAAAAGGCACATAGGCATTGTTAAAGATGGCCCATTCTTGCGTCGTGATTGAACTGAGAAGTAGTCCATAAAGCACCAATACATATAAAGTCAAAGGAAGAAGAAGCTTCTTTTTTTGTGAACTTATACTACCCCAGATTAAGCCACAGCCCATATAAATAAGGGTTACCCATAAGACTCCCATCAACACATTAAAAAGATCTTCCTTAAATAAGGTGTTCTTAAAGATAAGCCAAGTACTTAAATAGGTCAAAAAGACCGTTAAGATGACGTGTAGATAAATGAAAACAAAGAATCGTTTAAATTGAATCATGTTTTCTTAAGTCCAGGATCATTTGTCTTAATCGACGTAAACCTTCTTTTAGATCTTCATCGCTTACCGCATAAGAGATCCTAATATTATGATCTGCCCCAAAATAGATGCCTGGAACCATGGCTACTTTATACTCACGCATGGCTTTTAGACAAAAATCCTCAGAACTCATTTTAAACTCAGTGATTTCAGGGAATAGATAAAAAGCCCCTTCTGGTTTTACACAATACAAGCCCATCTCGATAAGGGCTTCATAAGCGAGATCTCTACGAGCATGATAAGAATCACACATCCATTGTGAATTTGTTTTCAAAGCTTCTAAAGCCGCGATTTGATTAAAGGTAGTAATCCCAGCGACCAAATAAGCATGCATCAACGAGATGGCTTTTGCGATGGGTAAATCTGCTAAGACATAGCCAACACGCCACCCAGTCATCGCATAGGGCTTAGATAAGCTTTGAGTGATGATCAAACGTTCACGTAAGCTCTCATCATGACACAACATCTCGTAGTCTTTCGTAAAGACGAGTTGAGAATATACATCATCACTGATCACAAACAGATCATATTTTTTAGCCAAGGCAGAAACGGCGTTTAAACTACGACGATTAAGAATGGTTCCTGTTGGGTTATTGGGCGAAGTAATTAAGATCGCTTTTGTTTTTAAAGTAATCAATTTTTCTAAAGCGGCAGGATCGATTTGAAAATTAGTGCTAGTTGTATTTAAAGGAATAAGTTTCGCTTTACATACTTCGATCATAGGCCCATAAGATACATACATAGGAGAAGGAATAATAACCTCATCTCCTGTATCTAAAATCGTCATCAACGAAGCCGCTAAGGCTTCTGTTGCCCCATTGGTAATCACGACTTCTTCCCAATAGTAATCCAGTTTATTGTGATCACGTTCAAAAGTAGCCACTGCTCTTCTTAACACTTCTAATCCAGGATTAGGTGGATAATGGGTCTCGTTGTTTCTTAAGGCTAAAATAGCAGCCTCTTTGATTCGTTCATCGGTATTGAATTCTGGTTCCCCTATCGTAAAATTAATGACACCAGGAATTGTTTTGGCTTCATTGGCGAATTTACGTATCCCGCTTTGTTTAAATGTTCTTACTTGTGGATTGATTCGGTTCAACATAGAATTCCCCTTACTTTTGTTTCATTATGTCAAAAATGCGTTGACCTGTCAAAGGTCCATAGGCTTGCCAAAGACTAAACACAATGACAAAGATTCCCATAAAAATCGCACTGAGATAAAACGCCACTTGCATCCCATAAATATCCCCTATGATCCCAAAGATCGGAAAAAGAAAGATCATAATGACACTATACGCCATAGAATTCACCGATAAAATGGTTGCTCGTACATCAGAGGAGATCTGTCGATTGATGTGAAAAGTAATTCCCACATAAATCATCGACTCCATACCTCCCATAAAGAAGAACGCTAGAAAACCCCAAGGTAGGATGGGCATGAAAAAGAAAGTAATGGCCAAAACAATAGATGAATAGAGAACCAGTTTTAGATCAAAGCGCTTGATCAATCGACTCACAAAAAGTGCCGCAATGATCGATCCCACCGTATTAAAGGTGTACCACACTGAAATCAAAGTCAATGAATATCCTTGACCTATTAAGTAAGTACCTAAATATAGGAAGAAAGTCGCAGCTACACTAGAAAAAAGAGCCCCATAGAACATTAATCCCGCCAATAAAGGTTGTTTCTTTAAGGTAGAATACGCCGTTTTGATCAATGATTTAAGGGTAACGATTTCATGAGTCTCATGGATCTTAGGTTCTTTGAAAAACAAAGAAATGATAAATCCTAAGACAAAGGTTCCTATCGCAGCACTTATGGCTAAAGAATAGCTGATATCCGCTAAGATACCTCCAATCATGATGCCTACAGTAGAGGCTATTTGGA